>NZ_WIJO01000016.1:0-36731 GCF_009496205.1 Streptococcus mitis | reverse complement strand
AGGAAGTACAATTATTTATAATGGTTGGTTTGTCGATATTATAATTTTAATGTATATATTTTTTTATATATCATTTAAGTTTTTCAAAAATAAGTTCATTTCTATTGTTATCAATACAATACTTATAATTGGTTATATTTGTTTAGCTATAAAATTAGGTTACGGTTTTTGGTGGTATAATAGTGTTTTTCCCTTCATTATTGGCTTAATATGGGCTAAAAATAAAGAGAAAATTGATGGAGTTTTAGATAGACATTATTTTATCATACTTGTTTTAGTAACTGTGTTACTCTTTATTTCACATCAATACGATATTTTGTTGAGGTATGTGCATTTAGAAGATAGTTATAGTTATGCGTTAGCTGCTAATTTAGATAATATTATTTTTACAATCTACTTTATTATTGTTTTTTTGAAAAAAATAAATTTTTCAAATATATATTTGATTTTAATAGGTAGTATATCATTTGAATTATACATGATACATGGATTAGTTATTTCTATGCTAGGAAAAACACTTGTGTCATCCAGAATAAATGATGTGATATTTACATTTTTTGTACTGGTCCTTAGTCTAATTTTAGCTTGGATTATTAATAAATTAGTTAATAGAATTACAAAGAAAGTAAGTCTATAACAAAATCAAGAGTAAAGGAAATAAGTATGGAAAAAATTGTGGTTCAAGGTGGCGATAATCGTCTGGTAGGAAGTGTTACGATTGAAGGAGCAAAGAATGCAGTCTTGCCCTTGTTGGCAGCGACTATTCTAGCAAGTGAAGGAAAGACCGTCTTGCAGAATGTTCCTATCTTGTCAGATGTTTTCACTATGAATCAGGTGGTTCGCGGTTTAAATGCCAAGGTGGATTTTAATGAAGAAGCTCATCTTGTTGAGGTGGACGCGACTGGCGATATCACTGAGGAAGCTCCTTACAAGTATGTCAGCAAGATGCGTGCATCTATCGTTGTCTTGGGACCAATTCTTGCCCGTGTAGGTCATGCTAAGGTATCCATGCCAGGTGGTTGTACGATTGGTAGCCGCCCTATTGATCTTCATTTGAAAGGTCTAGAAGCTATGGGGGCTAAGATTAGTCAGACAGCTGGTTATATCGAAGCCAAGGCTGATCGCTTACATGGAGCTCATATCTATATGGATTTCCCAAGTGTTGGTGCTACGCAGAACTTGATGATGGCAGCGACGCTGGCTGATGGGGTCACAGTGATTGAAAATGCTGCGCGTGAGCCTGAGATTGTTGACCTAGCCATTCTCCTCAATGAAATGGGAGCTAAGGTTAAGGGTGCTGGTACAGAGACCATTACCATTACCGGTGTTGAGAAACTTCATGGTACGACTCACAATGTAGTGCAAGACCGTATCGAAGCCGGAACCTTTATGGTAGCTGCTGCCATGACTGGTGGTGATGTCTTGATTCGAGACGCTGTCTGGGAGCACAACCGTCCCTTGATTGCCAAATTGCTTGAAATGGGAGTGGAAGTGACAGAGGAAACTGAAGGAATTCGAGTTCGTTCTCAACTAGAAAATCTAAAAGCTGTTCATGTGAAAACCTTGCCCCACCCAGGATTTCCAACAGATATGCAGGCTCAATTTACAGCCTTGATGACCGTCGCAAAAGGGGAATCAACTATGGTGGAGACAGTTTTCGAAAATCGTTTCCAACATCTAGAAGAAATGCGTCGCATGGGCTTGCACTCTGAGATTATCCGTGATACAGCTCGTATTGTTGGTGGTCAACCTTTGCAGGGGGCAGAAGTTCTTTCAACTGACCTTCGTGCCAGTGCTGCCTTGATTTTGACAGGTTTGGTGGCACAAGGAAAAACTGTAGTTGGTAAATTGGTTCACTTGGATAGAGGTTACTACCGTTTCCATGAGAAGTTGGCGCAGCTAGGTGCTAAGATTCAGCGGATTGAGGCAAGTGATGAAGATGAATAAGAAATCAAGCTACGTAATCAAGCGTTTACTTTTAGTCATCATAGTACTGATTTTAGGTGTTTTAGCCCTAGGAATTGGCTTAATGGTAGGTTATGGAATCTTGGGCAAGGGTCAAGATCCATGGGCCATCCTGTCTCCAGCAAAATGGCAGGAATTGATTCATAAATTTACAGGAAATTAGGCTGGGAGACCAGCCTTTTTATAGAGATAAGGAGAAATATGAACAAAAAAACAAGACAGACACTGATCGGACTGCTAGTGTTATTGCTTTTGTCTGCAGGGAGTTATTATATCAAGCAGATGCAGTCGACAGCTAATAGTCCTAAAACTAAGGTGAGTCAGAAAAAACAAGCGCCTGAAGCTCCTAGTCAAGAATTGGCAGAAAGTGTCTTAACAGATGCAGTTAAGAGTCAAATAAAAGGGAGTCTGGAATGGAATGGATCCGGTGCTTTTATCGTCAATGGTAATAAAACTAATCTAGATGCCAAGGTTTCAAGTAAACCCTACGCTGATAATAAAACAAAGACAGTGGGCAAGGAAACTGTGCCAACCGTAGCTAATGCCCTCTTGTCTAAGGCTACTCGTCAGTACAAGAATCGTGAGGAAACGGGGAATGGTTCGACTTCATGGACTCCTCCAGGCTGGCATCAGGTTAAGAATCTTAAGGGTTCTTATACCCATGCGGTCGATAGAGGTCACTTGTTAGGCTATGCCTTAATCGGTGGCTTGGATGGTTTTGATGCCTCAACAAGCAATCCTAAAAACATTGCTGTCCAGACAGCTTGGGCAAATCAGGCGCAGGCCGAGGATTCGACAGGGCAAAACTACTATGAAAGCATGGTACGCAAGGCCTTGGATAAAAACAAGCGTGTCCGTTACCGTGTAACCCTTTATTACGCTACAAATGAGGATTTAGTTCCTTCAGCTTCACAGATTGAAGCCAAGTCTTCAGACGGAGAATTGGAATTCAATGTTCTAGTTCCCAATGTTCAAAAGGGACTTCAACTGGATTACCGAACTGGAGAAGTAACGGTCACTCAGTAAAAGCCAAGATAAACTCCTATGTCACTTGTAGATGTGGGAGTTTTTTTTGACAATTTAAGTAGGACTAGAATAGACACTGAGAAAAAATAATATGTACTGGACTAAATTTTGTGATATAATAGAGGGTAAGATACTATTTTAGGAGAAGAACTATGGAAGACCCAAGTAGTCAGAATTTGTTGCTACAATTTGTTTTATTGTTTATCTTGACGGTATTAAATGCCTTTTTCTCAGCCACAGAAATGGCCATGGTGTCATTAAACCGTGCGCGTGTTGAACAAAAGGCAGAAGAAGGAGATAGACGCTATATCCGTCTGCTGAAGGTGCTAGAAAATCCTAACCACTTTTTATCAACCATTCAAGTAGGGATTACCCTGATTACGATTTTGTCAGGGGCGAGTTTGGCAGAAACTCTGGGACGAGAAATTGCATCTTGGCTTGGAAATGGCGAAACAGCTTATGCCATTGCAAGTTTTCTATCTTTAGCATTTTTGACTTATATTTCCATCGTTTTTGGGGAATTGTATCCTAAGAGAATCGCTCTTAATCTAAAGGATGCTTTAGCGATTCGTACAGCGCCAGTTATTATTGGTCTGGGGAAACTAGTTAGTCCCTTTGTCTGGCTCTTGTCAGCGTCTACCAATCTCTTAAGTCGTTTGACTCCAATGACCTTTGACGATGCTGACGAAAAAATGACCCGTGATGAAATCGAGTACATGCTGACAAATAGTGAAGAAACACTAGATGCTGACGAAATTGAGATGTTACAGGGGATTTTTTCACTGGACGAATTGATGGCCAGAGAAGTCATGGTTCCTCGAACGGATGCTTTTATGGTAGATATTCAGGATGATAATCAGGCTATTATTGAAAGTATTTTAAAGCAAAATTATTCTCGTATCCCTGTCTATGATGGAGACAAGGATAATGTAATCGGTTTGATTCATACCAAGCGCCTGCTCAATGCAGCCTTTGTTGATGGCTTTGACAATATTGTTTGGAAGAAAATCTTACAAGATCCACTTTTTGTTCCTGAAACCATTTTTGTGGATGACTTGCTAAAGGAATTGCGCAATACCCAAAGACAAATGGCAATCTTGCTAGATGAATACGGTGGGATGGCTGGTTTGGTGACACTTGAAGACCTCTTAGAGGAAATCGTTGGGGAAATCGATGACGAAACAGATAAGGCTGAAATCGAAGTTCATAAAATTGGAGAAGATACTTATATTGTTCAAGGTACCATGAATCTCAATGATTTTAATGACTACTTTGATGTTGAACTGGAAAGTGATGACGTTGATACCATCGCTGGTTACTATTTGACAGGAGTGGGGACCATTCCAACGACTGAAAAGCTCAGCTATGAGTTGGTAAGCCAAAACAAACAGCTTATCCTAACCAATGATAAAGTGAAAAATGGACGTGTTACCAAGGTAAAAGTCCAAATTACCGAAGTTGAAATAGAAGAAGAAACAGAGTAAACTAGAGGCTTTTGTCATCATGCGTGACAAAGCTTTTTTCAGTTGATTTTAAAAGGGAATAGTATCCTCGAAAAACTCAGTCCCCAAATCCGCCCCAAAACTTTTCTAAATCTATCCTTATTTATCCAAAGAAAAAGAAAAAAGCCCTTCAAATTGGGCTTTCTGTTCATGTGAAACCTGATAAATCAAGTTATAGAAGGCGGTAGACGGATTTGAACCGACGATCAAGCTTTTGCAGAGCCGTGCCTTACCACTTGGCTATACCGCCTTAACGTTTATTATTATACCTTGAAAATGATTTTCAGTCAATAGCTTTTTCAGATTTTTTGTGTCAATAAGCCTAAATATTCTGAAAATTCGTTTACTTTTCTTGAAATCTATGGTATAATTGATGATAACCTATACTTTATCAGAGGAGTAAATAAATGAAAAAAAGTAGAGTCTTTGTTGCAGCAGGAGTTGCTTTATTGGCAACAGGTGTGTTAGTAGCTTGTGGGAATTCAAAATCATCTGATTCGACAGCTCCAAAAACCTATGGCTATGTCTATTCGGCTGATCCAGAAACATTAGATTATATTATTTCTGGAAAAGAGAGTACGAAAGTGGCTACTTCAAACGGGATCGATGGCCTCTTCACAAATGATAAATACGGGAATTTGACTCCTGCGGTTGCAGAAGACTGGTCTGTATCAAAAGATGGATTGACTTATACCTACAAAATTCGTAAAGGTGTCAAATGGATGACATCCGATGGTGAAGAATATGCCGAAGTGACTGCTAAAGACTTCGTGAATGGATTGAAACATGCGGCAGATAAGAAATCAGAAGCTCTATATCTAGCTGAAACTTCTGTTAAAGGTTTATCTGATTATTTGGCTGGGAATTCAAAAGATTTCTCTACAGTAGGTGTTAAAGCGGTTGATGACTATACTCTTGAGTATACTTTGAACCAACCAGAACCTTACTGGAACTCTAAGATGGTTTATTCAATTTTCTGGCCATTAAACGAAGAATTTGAAAAGTCAAAAGGCTCTGATTTTGCTAAAGCGACAGATCCTACATCATTGCTATATAATGGACCTTTCTTGCTCAAAGGTTTGACTGCTAAATCTTCTATCGAATTTGCTAAGAACGAGCAGTACTGGGATAAAGAGAATGTTCATTTAGATACAGCAACACTTGCATATTTTGATGGTTCGGACCAAGAATCACTTGAGCGTAACTTTACAAGTGGAGCTTATAGTTTTGCTCGTCTTTACCCAACAAGTTCAAACTTCTCAAAGGTAGAGGAGTCATACAAGGATAATATTTTCTACACTCCGTCAGGAGCTGGTATTGGAGGTTTAGGTGTAAATATTGATCGACAAAATTACAAATATACATCTAAAACGACAGATGAAGAGAAAACATCTACTAAGAAAGCTCTTCTTAACAAAGACTTCCGCCAAGCCTTGAACTTTGCCTTTGACCGTACAGGTTATTCTGCTCAAGTTAACGGTAAAGAAGGTGCTCCTCTCGCAGTTCGTAATTTATTTGTGAAACCAGACTTTGTGACTGCAGGCGAAAAAACTTTCGGTGACTTGGTTGCTGAAAAAGTTACGACTTATGGAGACGAGTGGAAAGATGTAAACTTTGCCGATGGTCAAGACGGTCTCTTTAACGCTGACAAAGCTAAAGCAGAATTTGCTAAAGCTAAAACTGCTCTGGAAGCAGAAGGTGTGAAATTCCCTATCCACTTGGATGTTCCAGTAGACCAAACCTCTAAAAACTTTGTCGCACGGATTCAGTCGTTCAAACAATCAGTTGAAAAAGTTTTAGGCGAAGAAAATGTTGTCATCGATATTCAACAAATTTCTAAAGATGAATTCTTTAATGCGACTTATCATGCTGCTAATGCGGCAGCTGAGGATTGGGATCTTTCAGGTGCGGTTGGATGGAATCCTGACTATGAAGATCCATCAACTTACCTTGATATCCTTAAATCAACTAATAGTGAGCAAACGAAAACTTATATGGGGTATGATGACCCATCAAATGCAGCTGCAGCTAAAGTTGGTGTGAAAGATTACGATAAATTGCTTGATGAAGCTGGAAAAGAAACAAGTGATCTTAACAAACGTTATGAAAAATATGCTGCTGCTCAAGCTTGGTTGACAGACAGTTCACTCTTCTTACCAGCTATGTCTTCTAGTGGTGCTGCACCATTCATTTCTCGTGTTGTACCATTCTCAGCTTCTTATAGCCAATCTGGAGACAAAGGTTCAAATCTCTACTTCAAATATATTCAGTTACAAGACAAAGTTGTAACAAAGGCTGATTATGAACAAGCTCGTGAGAAATGGCTCAAAGAGAAAAAAGAATCAAACGAAAAAGTTCAAAAAGAATTGACTAAACACGTTAAATAAATAACTCTCAAGGGAACTTTCTCTCCATGAGGAGAAGGTTCTTTTGGGATTTTAAAAGGAAACGATATGAAGAAATATATTTTTATGCGTGTCTTGCGGTCATTGGTTTCTATCTTCTTAGTAACAACCTTGACTTACACGATTATCTATACAATGGTTCCTCGAAAATTGATTTTCAAACAGGATACCAACTATAACAAGATTGCGACAACTGCTGATAAACGTGATAACTATGAGAATACTGTTTATGAGCGTATGGGCTATATCGAGTACTACGATACCAAAGAGTTGCAAGAAAAAGCTAGCCAGATGGATGCTTCTGTAACAGTTGAAGCCAATGACACCAACAAGGCTATCTATGAAAAATACATCAAACAAATCGGTCATGGTTGGACCCTGGGAGAATTTACTGAAAGTGGCCAATTCTACGCTACTCGTGAAATCCCGATTTTTGAACGTGTTTTCAAATTCTATGCTAACTTGATTGACATTGATCATACTAATAAAATTCAAGACCCTGAAAATCCAGACTTGAAACGTTACCTTCGTTTTGAAAATGATCCAGCTATCGGATGGTCCTTGGTTGGTTCAGGAACTAAACACAAATATCTCTTGTACTTCAACAGTCAGTTCCCATTTGTGCATCAAAACTTTGTGAACATTAATTTAGGTGACTCTTATCCAACCTATGCTAATAGCCCTGTTTTACAGGTTATTACTCAGGGTCAAGGGCAAACAAAAACATCTCAAGTTCAGTTCCCAACAGGTAAGAAAACTTCTTCTGTAAATATTTACTCAAGAACCTACAAGTCTCCTAGTCAGGCTGATTCACGTGAAGTAGCTAACTATGGGAAAGATGACCCATATACTGCTACTGAAAGCAACTACCAATATCCTTCTATGATTGCTAGCTCTGCAATCGTTGGATTGATCGGTTTGGTGATTTCTTATGCGATTGCCGTGCCACTTGGTTCAGCTATGGCTCGCTTCAAGAACACTTGGATTGATAGCTTCTCAACAGGGTTTTTGACCTTCTTGATGGCCCTTCCAACCATTGCCTTGGTTTACATTGTTCGTTTGATTGGATCATCAATTGGTCTTCCAGATTCATTCCCTATCTTGGGTGCTGGAGATTGGCGTTCGTATGTTTTACCAGCAGTTATCCTTGGTTTATTGGGTGCTCCTGGTACCGCTATTTGGATTCGTCGTTACATGATTGACTTGCAATCACAGGATTTTGTTCGTTTTGCTCGTGCAAAAGGTTTGTCTGAAAAAGAAATTTCAAACAAACACATCTTTAAAAATGCCATGGTTCCGCTGGTTTCAGGGATTCCTGGTGCTGTTATCGGGGTTATCGGTGGTGCAACCCTTACTGAAACAGTCTTCGCCTTCCCAGGTATGGGTAAAATGTTGATTGACTCTGTAAAAGCATCTAATAACTCTATGGTCGTAGGTCTTGTCTTCATCTTTACATGTATTTCTATCTTCTCACTTCTTTTGGGAGATATTTGGATGACTATTATTGACCCACGTATTAAATTGACTGAGAAAGGAGGCAAATAATGTCTACAATCGATAAAGAAAAATTTCAGTTTGTAAAACGTGACGATTTTGCCTCTGAAGCCATTGATGCGCCAGCTTATTCATACTGGGGTTCAGTGTTTAGACAATTTATGAAGAAGAAATCAACTGTAGTCATGTTGGGAATCTTGGTAGCTATCATTTTGATGAGTTTCATCTACCCAATGTTTTCTAAGTTTGATTTCAATGATGTCAGCAAAGTGAACGATTTTAGTGCTCGTTATATTAAGCCAAATGCTGAGCATTGGTTCGGTACTGACAGTAACGGTAAATCGCTCTTTGACGGTGTTTGGTTCGGAGCTCGTAACTCTATCCTCATTTCTGTGATTGCGACAGTGATTAACTTGGTTATCGGTGTCTTTGTCGGTGGTATTTGGGGAATTTCGAAATCAGTAGACCGTGTGATGATGGAAGTTTATAACGTCATCTCAAACATCCCATCTCTTTTGATTGTCATTGTCTTGACTTACTCAATCGGAGCTGGATTCTGGAATCTGATTTTTGCAATGAGTGTAACAACATGGATTGGGATTGCCTACTCAATTCGTATCCAAATCATGCGTTACCGTGACTTAGAGTACAACCTTGCTTCACGCACACTCGGAACTCCAACATACAAAATTGTCATTAAAAATATCATGCCACAATTGGTATCTGTTATTGTTACGACTACATCACAAATGCTTCCAGCATTTATCTCCTATGAAGCCTTTCTGTCATTCTTTGGACTTGGATTGCCTATTACAGTACCAAGTTTAGGTCGATTGATTTCAGATTATTCACAGAACGTAACAACAAATGCATACCTCTTCTGGATTCCATTGACAACTTTGGTCTTGGTATCCTTGTCACTTTTCGTAGTTGGTCAAAACCTAGCGGATGCTAGTGATCCACGTACACATAGATAGGAGTAGAAATGACAAAAGAAAAAAATGTAATTTTGACTGCTCGCGATATTGTCGTGGAATTTGACGTTCGTGACAAAGTATTGACAGCCATTCGCGGCGTTTCCCTTGAACTAGTTGAAGGAGAAGTATTAGCCTTGGTAGGTGAGTCAGGATCAGGGAAATCTGTTTTGACAAAGACTTTCACAGGTATGCTTGAAGAAAATGGTCGCATTGCCCAAGGAAGTATTGACTACCGTGGTCAGGACTTGACAGCCTTGTCTTCTCACAAGGATTGGGAACAAATTCGTGGTGCTAAGATTGCGACTATCTTCCAAGATCCAATGACTAGTTTGGACCCAATTAAAACAATTGGTAGTCAGATTACAGAAGTTATTGTAAAACACCAAGGCAAAACAGCTAAAGAAGCGAAAGAATTGGCGATTGACTACATGAATAAGGTTGGGATTCCAGATGCAGATAGACGTTTTGATGAATACCCATTCCAATATTCTGGAGGGATGCGTCAACGTATCGTTATTGCTATTGCCCTTGCCTGCCGACCTGATGTCTTGATCTGTGATGAGCCAACAACTGCCTTGGATGTAACCATCCAAGCACAGATTATTGATTTGCTAAAATCTTTACAAAACGAGTACCATTTCACAACAATCTTTATCACCCATGACCTTGGTGTGGTAGCAAGTATTGCGGATAAGGTAGCAGTTATGTATGCGGGAGAAATCGTTGAGTATGGAACTGTTGAGGAAGTCTTCTATGACCCTCGCCATCCATATACATGGAGTCTCTTGTCTAGCTTGCCTCAGCTTGCTGATGATAAAGGGGAACTTTACTCAATCCCAGGAACACCTCCGTCACTTTATACTGACCTGAAAGGGGATGCCTTTGCCTTGCGTTCTGACTATGCAATGCAGATTGACTTTGAACAAAAAGCTCCTCAATTCTCAGTATCAGAGACACATTGGGCTAAAACTTGGCTACTTCATGAGGATGCTCCAAAAGTAGAAAAACCAGCTGTGATTGCAAATCTTCACGATAAGATCCGTGATAAAATGGGATTTGCCCATCTGGCTGACTAGGAGGAAGGAAATGTCTGAAAAATTAGTAGAAATCAAAGATTTAGAAATTTCCTTCGGTGAAGGAAGTAAGAAGTTTGTCGCGGTTAAAAATGCTAACTTCTTTATCAACAAGGGAGAAACTTTCTCGCTTGTAGGTGAGTCAGGTAGTGGGAAAACAACTATTGGTCGTGCTATCATCGGTCTCAATGATACAAGTAATGGAGATATCATTTTTGAAGGTCAAAAGATTAATGGTAAGAAATCGCGTGAACAAGCTGCAGAATTGATTCGTCGTATCCAGATGATTTTTCAAGACCCTGCCGCAAGTTTGAATGAACGTGCGACTGTTGATTATATTATTTCAGAAGGTCTTTACAATCATCATCTGTTCAAGGATGAAGAAGAACGTAAAGAGAAAGTTAAAAATATTATTCGTGAAGTGGGGCTTCTTGCTGAGCACTTGACTCGTTACCCTCATGAATTCTCAGGTGGTCAACGTCAACGTATCGGTATTGCCCGTGCCTTGGTCATGCAACCAGACTTTGTTATTGCGGATGAGCCCATTTCAGCCTTGGACGTTTCTGTGCGTGCTCAAGTCTTGAACTTGCTCAAAAAATTCCAAAAAGAACTTGGTTTGACCTATCTCTTCATCGCCCATGACTTGTCGGTTGTTCGCTTTATTTCAGATCGTATCGCAGTTATTTATAAGGGTGTTATTGTAGAGGTTGCAGAAACAGAAGAATTGTTTAATAATCCAATTCACCCATATACTCAGGCCTTGCTTTCAGCTGTACCAATTCCAGACCCAATCTTGGAACGTAAGAAGGTCTTGAAAGTATATGATCCAGATCAACATGATTATGAGACAGATAAGCCATCTATGGTAGAAATCCGTCCAGGTCACTATGTTTGGGCTAATCAAGCCGAATTGGCGCGTTACCAACAAGGGTTAAACTAATAATGGTTTTATAATTTCCATGTCAACTTTTATGGAAATTATAAACCTTTTTTTGTTGGACTGATTTGAAAGTCTTTGAAAGCTCCTTGAAAGAATTTTCGAAAAATTTTAAAAAATTCTGAAATATTCTTGACAGGTGATGAAAAAGGTGGTAAGATAGGAAACATCAAAAAAGAAAGCAGAAAAAGAAATGAATAAGAGACAAGCTGTAATTATGAATCAAAACTTTTACTTTAGCTACTTTAGATAGTGTTTGTAGACATGTCACCATGGATGCAAACAGTTCAAGCAATTTGTTTGTATCTATGTGGCTAAGATTTTTGATTGTGGTCCATATAGATGAATATCTAAATGGACTAGCTAAGTTGTAACTTGTTAGATTATTTCAAGCATCCGTTTAGATAGTATCTAGGCGGTTTTTTGTTTTATCTTTTCTGAGAAGGAGTTTCATTATGAAAGTTGTCCGAAAATTACTAGCACCCCTCTTGGTTGTAGGGATCCTCTTGACCTCTCTGATCAGTTTGCATCAGTTGAAGGCAGATAAGAAAAAAGATGTATTTCGTATCGGTATTTCGCAATTTATTACTCATCAATCTTTGGACGCTACTAGAGAAGGTTTTGTGGATGAGTTGGCTAAGCAAGGCTATGTTGAAGGGAAAAATATCGAGATTGATTTGCAAAATGCACAGGGTGAGCAAAGAAATCTAAAAACCATTTCCCAGCAACTAGCAGAATCTAGTGATGTCGTTCTAGCTATCGCAACGCCTTCTGCTCAGAGTTTGGCCAATACAACACAAACGACACCTGTTATCTTTTCAGCGGTAACAGATCCTGTCAGTGCCAAGTTGGTAGAGTCAAGAGAGCATCTTGGGGGCAATGTAACTGGGACAAGTGATCAGTCATCAGATGCCATTTCAACCCAAATCAATTTGATAAAGAAAGTGTTGCCAAAAGCTAAAACAATTGGAATTCTTTATACTCAGAGCGAGCCAAACTCAGTTGTCCAAAAGGATGAAGCTAAGCGCCTTCTGGAAGAAAAAGGCTTTACCGTTGTTGAAAAAACAATCTTGGACAGTAATAACGTCAAGGCGGCTGCAGAAAGCTTGATGGCAGAGGTGGATATGGTTTTTGTACCAACGGATAATATCATTTCATCAACCATGGAAACAGTTAAGCAGGTTTCTATTAAACACAAGGTTCCAGTATTCGGTGGTTCAACAGAAATGATTGCTGTTGGTGGCTTGTATAACTACGGCACCAATTATGAAGAATTGGGACGGCAGACAGCCCGTATGTTGATTCGTGTTTTAAAAGGTGAGAAGCCAGAAAATATAGCAGTTGAGTTGCCTGAAAAACTGGAATTGCATACCAATAAAGAAATGGCAGATGCACTAGGAATTGATATTAGTAAGTTAGAAAGCAAGGAATAGGGAGGTTTGAGATGAGTTTTGTATTATCTAGTTTATCAGAAGGTTTGTTGTGGTCGATTATGGCCATTGGAGTCTACTTGACTTTCCGTATTTTGGATATTGCGGATATGACTGCTGAAGGAGCCTTTCCACTGGGGGCGGCTGTCGTCGTATCTCAGATACAGGCAGGGACAAATCCTTGGATTGCGACTTTACTTGCTTTGCTGGCAGGTATGGTAGCAGGTCTTGTATCAGGAATGCTTCACACCAAGATGAAAATTCCAGCTCTCTTGACGGGGATTGTGACCTTGACAGGGCTTTATTCAATCAATATTAAAATCATGGGAAGTGTGCCCAATCTTTCCTTGGGAGATTCTTCAACTGTCTTTAAACAGTTGGCTAGCTTGGGACTGACAAATGAAGAAGCTGTTTTCTCATTCAGTTTAGCCTGTCTCTTACTTGTTTGTTTGGTCTTGACTCTTTTGATGAAAACAGAGATTGGCTTGGTCTTGCGTTCGACTGGGGACAATATTCCGATGAGTGAGGCAAATGGGGTCAATGTAGACACCATGAAGATTGTTGGTTACATGATTTCAAACGGCTTGATTGCCTTGTGTGGTTCCTTGTTTGCCCAAAATGATGGATTTTCGGATGTAACTTCTGGGACAGGAACCATCGTTGTTGGTTTGAGTGCAGTCATTATTGCGGAAGTCTTGATACACGACTTGACCATTGGAGGTCGCTTGTTATCCATCGGAATCGGTGCTATTGTATACCGTTTGATTATTTTAAATATCTATGAAATTCCAAATCTAGATCAAAACTTGGTCCGTCTCTTTAATGCAATCTTGTTAGCCTTGGTTCTATTTGCACCAGAGTTGCAAAAGAGATTAAAGATTCGTGGTCTGAAATTGAGAAATGAATAGGAGGAGACAGTTATGGCAAGTTTGTTAACACTTGAAAATATTCACAAAACATTTGAAGCAGGGACGGTCAATGAAAACCATGTCCTCAAAGGATTAGATTTAGAGGTTGAAGAGGGAGATTTTATCTCTGTGATTGGTGGAAATGGCGCAGGGAAATCCACTTTGATGAATATCTTGGCTGGCAATCTATCTGTGGACGAAGGGGACCTTTTATTGGAAGGGAAATCCATTAAAAATCTGAGTGTACGAAAGAGAGCCAAGGATATTGCCCGTGTTTTTCAAGATCCTAAGATGGGGACAGCTTCTCGTTTGACAATTGAGGAGAATATGGCCATTGCCTTAAGACGTGGGCAAAAGAGAGGACTTGGCTGGGGCGTGAAGGAGAAGGACAGAATCCAGTTCCAAGAGGCCTTGAAGGAGTTGAATATTGGTCTTGAAAACCGCTTGAAAGTGGATACTCAATACCTCTCAGGAGGACAAAGACAGGCCTTGACCCTAGTCATGGCAGCTCTGGTGAAACCTAAACTCTTGCTTTTGGATGAACATACTGCGGCACTTGACCCGAAAACTAGTCAAATGGTGATGGATTTGACGCAAAAGATTGTGGAACACCATCAGTTGACGACTTTGATGATTACCCACGATATGAACCATGCGATTGAGTACGGCAATCGTCTCATTATGCTCTATCAAGGGAAGATAGTGGTGGATGTCAAGGGAGAGGAGAAAAAGCATCTGACGGTTGAAGATCTCATGCATCTCTTTCAGAAAAATAGTGGCCAAAGTCTAGTTAGTGATGAATTGGTTTTGGGATAAATAAAAACACCACACTTTGTAAGGAAACAAGGTGTGGTTGTATTTTATCTCTTAGACCAAGTTCTCTTCATAAAGAGAAGGAGGATTGGGTAAATCTCCAATCGTCCTGCAATCATTGCAAAGGAGAGGAGAATTTTTGAGATAGGGCTAAAGATTGAGAAACTAGAAGTGGTTCCTAGAATAGGTCCGATGTTATTGAAACAGCTAAAGACAGCGCTGGTCACAACCAGAAAATCATTGCTGTCTAGGCTGACAATAAAGATAAGTGCTAGCAAAATCATAGAATAGATGACAAAGTACTTGAGAATCTTATGCTGGGTATCTTTGTCAATCACCGTTTTATTAACATGGAGGGTCAAAACACGGTGGGGCGATAGGATTGACAAAATCTGATTTTTAGCAATTTTTGAAAGAATGAGGCCTCGAATAACCTTGAGTCCACCTGCGGTTGAACCAGCAGAACCACCGATTCCCATGAGGAAGAGAAGAATAAACTGGGAGAAGAGGGGCCAGTTGGTAATGTCTCCATATCCAAAACCAGTCGTCGTAATGATATTGGAAACCTGGAAGAAGGCCATTTCAAAACTCTTGGAAAATCCCGGGTAGAGATAGAGGGTATTAAGGCTAATCAAGCCTGTAGAAACCAGCACGATGACCAAGTAAGCACGAAGTTCTTCGTCACCAAAGAAGGCCTTGACGCGGCGGAGCATGAGGTAGTAGTAGAGATTGAAATTTACCCCAAAAACCAAAACTCCGATACTAACCAGATAGGTAATCAGTGAGCTACCATAGTGAGCAATTCCATCGTTATAGACGGTGAAGCCCCCAGTTCCCGCTGTCCCCATAGCAATCACAAAACTATCAAATAGTGGCATACCAGCTAGATAATAGATGATGACAAAGAGGGAGAAGAGAGCTAGATAAAGGAGATAGAGAATCTGAGCGGTGTTTTTTAGCTTGGATACAACCTTACCAAAGACAGGGCCAGGAACCTCAGCCTTCATCACCTCTAGGTGGCTATTCTTGGCATTATCCATAATAGCAAGTGCAAAAACAAGCACTCCCATCCCTCCAATCAAGTGGGTAAAACTTCGCCAGAAGAGGAGGGAACGGCTGAGAACCGAAACGTCGTTCAGAATAGTTGCTCCAGTAGTTGTAAAGCCAGAACTGATTTCAAAAAAGGCATCGATAACGCTGGGAATTTGCTTAGCAAAAACAAAGGGGAGACCGCCAAAGAAGGACCAAAGGATCCAACAGAGGGCAACAATCAAGACTCCCTCCTTGGCATAAATCCGTTGATTTTTGGGCTTTTGTAAAATTCCTGAACCGCCTAGTAATACGAGAATCCCTATTGTTGAAAAGAGGGCCGTAAAGACTTGGCTCGATTCACGGTAATAGACAGCGACAGACACAGGAACCAAAAGAAGAACAGCTTCAATCAAAAGTAATTTTGAAAGGAGGTAACGAATCATACTTTTATTCATTTCTTACCTCGCGATCAAGTCATAAATCTTGGTGATGTTTGGCAACAAGGTTGTTACTAGGAGCTTGTCTCCAACTTCCAACATATCCTCCCCAGTAGGGAAAATAGTCTTGCCCTTTCGAATGATAGCTGCAATAAGAACCCCTTTTTTCAGTTTTAGTTGAGAAAGAGGTTTGGCAGTCATCTTATTAGCTTCCTTGATATGGAATTGCAGGGTTTCGATTTGGCCATTGGCTAGATGGTGCATGGCTTGAAGGTCTGAATACTGGGCATTCACTCGACCACGAATAAAGTGCATGATTGTATCTACAGCGATGCTTTTAGGTGTGATGATACTTGAAAAATCAGGCGCATTGATGATCTCGAGGAGGCTGGTACGATTGACCTTGGTGATATTTTTTTGTACACCTACCCTGTCAAGGAACATAGAGGTAATCAGATTTTCCTCATCGACCCCTGTTAGAGTCGCAACGGCATCATAATTTTGAGCACTTTCTTCCAGCAGGATATCTTTTGCGGTACCATCTCCTTGAACGATGTAGAGATTTGGGAATTTCTCGCTAAAGAAGCTAGCGATTTCAGGATTGATTTCAATAACCTTGGTATCGATACGACTGTCTTTGAGGATACCTAGTAGATAATAGGCAATTCTACCGGCTCCAACAATAAGAAGACTCTTCACGGCACGAGATTTGAAATAATTATGGAAGAGCATCATATCAACACGGTTACCAGTGACAAAGATTCTATCTTTATCCTGTATGGTCATGTCACCGCTTGGAATGATAATTTGATGATCCCTCTCTATCGCACAGACAATGACATTGCCAAATTTTTTCCGAAAATCAGAAATGGGCATTTGGCAAAGACCACTGGAGGATTTAACAGTGAATTCCATCAAGCTGACCCGTCCACCAAAGAAACGTTCGACAGAGAGGGCGTTGGGGAAGTCAATGATATTGGCAATAGCACGGGCAGCCAAGAGCTCAGGGTTAACGATAAGAGAAAAACCGAGAATATTCTTTTCCTTGAAATAAGAGTTAGAATATTCAGGGTTCCGCACCCGAACGATGGTCTCTTTAGCTCCCATTTTTTTGGCTAGAACGGCTGCAATCATGTTCACTTCATCGTATTCAGTCAGGGCGATAAAGATATCACAATCCTGGACGCTGGCTTGCTCAAGGATGGTAAAATCGGCCCCGTTACCAAGGATGCCTATGATATCAAAGCGATTGACAATATGATTGAGGACAGCTTCGTCTTGCTCAATCAGCAAAACATCATGCTTTTCTGCAACCAAGGAGCGACAGAGGGCAGAACCAACTTTTCCCCCTCCGACAAGGATAATTTTCATAATAAAACCTACTTCTTCATGATGTAACTATCATACCTTTTTTCAAGAAAAAATGCACCTACTAGCTAATCACCAGAGTTTTTAGTAGGAAATTTGCTATAAGGTAAAACTATACCCTAATCAATTGAAATAGCTATTAGCTACTTTCTAGAAAATATGGTATGATAAAGGATATACAAGGAGATAAAATGAATAATAATTTACTGGTATTACAATCAGACTTTGGTCTGGTTGATGGTGCGGTATCGGCTATGATTGGAGTGGCTTTAGAAGAATCTCCAACCTTAAAAATTCATCACTTGACGCACGATATCACGCCTTATAATATTTTTGAGGGGAGTTACCGTCTCTTTCAGACGGTGGATTACTGGCCTGAGGGAACGACATTTGTATCGGTGGTCGATCCAGGTGTCGGCTCGAAACGTAAGAGTGTGGTTGCCAAGACTGCAAAAAATCAATACATTGTCACGCCAGATAATGGGACGCTTTCTTTTATTAAGAAACACGTTGGCATTGTAGCTATTCGTGAGATTTCTGAAGTGGCCAATAGACGTCAAAATACAGAGCATTCTTATACCTTCCACGGTCGTGATGTCTATGCCTATACTGGTGCTAAACTGGCCAGTGGTCACATTTCTTTTGAGGAAGTGGGACCAGAGCTCAGTGTGGATCAGATTGTGGAGCTTCCAGTCGTAGAGACCATCATTGAAGATCATTTGGTGAAGGGAGCTATTGATATTCTGGATGTGCGTTTCGGCTCGCTTTGGACCTCTATCACACGAGAAGAGTTTTACAAGCTGGGACCAGCATTCGGTGACCGTTTTGAGGTGACTATCTATCATGCAGATATGCTGGTCTATCAAAATCAGGTTGTTTATGGCAAATCATTTGCAGATGTGAGAATTGGGCAACCCATCCTTTACATCAACTCTCTCTATCGTTTAGGTCTGGCTATCAACCAAGGTTCCTTTGCCAAGGCTTATAATGTGGGCGTCGGTTCATCTTGGACCATTGAAATAAAGAAAATAGAATCATAAAATAGGAGAATATAGATGAAAAATCAATCAATTAAACAAGTTGTTGCTATCGGTGTTGGAGCTGCGCTCTTTGTTGTCATCGGGATGATCAGTATTCCAACGCCTGTTCCAAATACAAGCATCCAGCTTCAGTATGCGGTACAGAGCCTCTTGTCTATTATTTTTGGCCCTCTAGTGGGACTACTTGTTGGTTTAATTGGGCATGCAGTGAAGGACTCTCTTGCTGGCTACGGTCTATGGTGGACTTGGATTATTGCTAGTGGTCTCTTTGGTCTAGCTGTAGGTCTCTTTAGAAAATACATTCGAGTAACACAGGGTGTTTTTGAGTTGAAGGATATTGTCTTCTTTAACCTCATTCAGATTGTTGCAAATGCTCTTGTTTGGGGTGTCTTGGCACCACTTGGAGATGTTGTGATTTATCAAGAAGCGGCAGAAAAAGTATTTGCCCAAGGGATTGTTGCGGGAATTGCAAATGCTGTAACTGTAGCTATCGCAGGTACCCTTCTCTTGCTAGCTTATTCACGTACACAGACTCGTTCAGGAAGTTTGAAAAAGGATTAATATAAGGGAAAAGGCTGGACAACCGGTCTTTTTTGATGTTTATTGATTAGTTAGGCAAGCAAGCTAGGATAGGACTCTTTTTGACGCTAAGATTTTACGAGAAGAGACTGTAAGAAGGGTTCGATTTATGATAAAATAGAAGTCTAAGAAGCGAATGAAGAGAGTAAGATGAAAGAAGCTATAATTGAGTGGAAGAATTTCTCTTTCCAGTATGAAACGCAACAAGAACCGACCTTGCAAGGAGTGGACTTGACCATTTATAAGGGAGAGAAAGTTTTAATTGTTGGGCCATCTGGGTCAGGCAAGTCTACCTTGGGTCAGTGTTTGAATGGGATTATTCCCAATATTTACAAGGGTCAGACGTCTGGAGAATTTTTGATCAAGGGGCAAGCAGCATTTGATATGAGTATCTATGATAAATCTCATCTAGTCAGCACAGTTTTGCAAGATACAGATGGGCAGTTTATCGGCCTGTCTGTGGCAGAGGATTTGGCTTTTGCTCTGGAAAATGACATGACAGCTCTAGATGACATGAAAAGTCGTGTTCATAAATGGGCTGAAAAGCTGGACCTTCTCCCTTTACTGCCGCAGCGTCCTCAGGATTTGTCAGGTGGACAAAAGCAGCGAGTCAGTCTGGCTGGTGTCTTGATTGATGAGAGTCCGATTCTTTTGTTTGATGAGCCACTCGCCAATCTAGATCCCAAGTCAGGTCAGGATATTATCGAATTGATTGATCAGATTCATAAGGAGGAGGGGCCGACGACTCTTATTATCGAGCACCGTTTAGAGGATGTTCTGCATCGCCCTGTGGATCGGATTGTCTTGATAAACGATGGTCGTATCCTCTTTAATGGGGGTCCTGATCAGTTACTAGCGACTGATTTATTGACACAAAATGGAATTCGAGAACCCCTTTATCTAACGACTCTCCGTCAATTGGGTGTGGATTTAGTCAAGGAAGAACAATTAGCGAATCTGGATAACTTGTCTATCTCAAAAGGCCAGGTTCAGCTGCAGAATGAACTGGCAAAAGAAACCCCAGAATTGCAGTCACTCTTTAAATTAGAGGATGTGTCTTTTTCTTATGATGATAGACCGATTTTAAAATCCATTTATTTAGATATTAAAAAGGGTGAAAAGATTGCCATTGTCGGAAAAAATGGGGCAGGGAAGTCAACCCTAGCCAAGGCCATAAGCAGCTTTATCCAGACGGAAGGGCGCTATCTTTGGGAAGAACAGGATATCAAAGGAGATTCTGTTGCAGAGCGGGCGGAACGAGTAGGCTATGTGCTGCAAAATCCCAATCAAATGATTTCAACCAATATGATTTTTGATGAGGTGGCTCTAGGGCTCCGTTTGCGAGGTGTGGATGAGAAGGAAATTGAAACGAGAGTCTATGAAACCTTGAAAATCTGTGGTCTCTATGAATTCCGTAATTGGCCTATTTCTGCCCTGTCATTTGGTCAGAAAAAACGTGTGACTATTGCCTCGATTTTGGTCTTGGGAGCTGAAATTATCCTCCTAGATGAACCAACTGCAGGTCAAGACCAGAAGAACTATACTGAGATTATGGAATTTCTCGAAGAACTGCATCAAAAAGGGCATACCATTGTCATGATTACCCATGATATGCAATTGATGCTGGATTATTC
Organism: Streptococcus mitis; assembly: GCF_009496205.1. Lineage (GTDB taxonomy): Bacteria > Bacillota > Bacilli > Lactobacillales > Streptococcaceae > Streptococcus > Streptococcus mitis_BN. The sequence continues at coordinate 16,111 of NZ_WIJO01000016.1, read as the reverse complement.
AGATCGAGCCCTCGTCATGGTTGATGGGGAATTGATTGCCGATACTGATCCAGCTAGTCTGTTGAGCAATCCTGAGCTGTTAGTAAAAGCCAATCTAAAAGAAACTTCAATCTTCAACTTGGCTAAAAAACTAGACGTGGATCCACTTGCTTTAACGGCATTTTACAAAGAAAGGAGAGAAGGATGCAAGCTAAATTAATCGGTTACCAGCATAGAGATACTGTGATTCATCGCTTGTCAGGAGCTGGGAAACTCCTCTTTTTCATTCTCGTGTCATTGGCGGCCATGATTAGCTATGATACCAGACTGCTTGTTCTGATTGCCATCTTTTCGGTCTTTCTCCTCTATTTGTCAGAAATCCGCTTTAAAGATGTTTCCTTTGTAGCAGTTTTTGCGACGGTATTTGCCGTTTTAAACGTTTTGATGGTCTATCTCTTTTCTCCCGAGTATGGGGTTGGACTTTACGGAGAGAGAAGTGTGATTTGGCAGGGAATCGGTGCCTACACTCTGACCAGTCAAGAGCTCTTTTATCTGCTAAATCTGGCCATTAAGTACCTTTGCACCATTCCTCTGGCTATTATCTTTTTGATGACAACCCACCCTAGTCAGTTTGCTTCCAGTTTAAATCAAATCGGTGTGCCTTATAAGATTGCCTATTCTGTCAGTCTGACCTTGCGCTATATTCCAGATTTGCAGGAAGAATTCTTTACCATCAAGATGTCTCAGGAAGCGCGTGGGATGGAATTATCCAAGAAAGCTTCTCTTATGCAACGAATCAAAGGCAATCTGCGCATTATCACTCCCTTGATTTTTAGCTCGCTAGAACGCATTGATACCATTGCGACCGCCATGGAGCTTCGCCGCTTTGGGAAAGAGAAAAAACGCACTTGGTATAGTTATCAGGCTTTGAAAAAAGGAGACTATCTTACCTTGCTCTTGGCAGCCTTGTTTTTAGTAACTAGTTTACTACTTATTTTGCAGAATCAGGGACGATTTTACAACCCTTGGAAATAGCTTGAAAAAATTGAAAAAATCAAGTCGTTTCTATTGACAATGATTCTGAAAGTGTTATACTAAGAAAGTAGTTTCGCTGATTTACTTCAAACCTGTTGTGAGGTAAGTTAACGATGCCTTAACCACGCTGTTTGCTGAGCTTGACTCCGGGCAGTGTGGCTATTTTTTTGCAATGGTAAAAGGAAGCAAGTCATGACAAATCACATTGTATTATTTGAACCACAAATTCCACAAAATACAGGCAATATCGCGCGTACTTGCGCTGCGACTAATTCTTTCCTCCACATCATCAAGCCCATGGGCTTTCCTATCGATGACCGCAAGATGAAGCGAGCTGGGTTGGATTATTGGGATAAGCTAGAGATTTATTTTTACGACAGTTTAGAAGATTTCATGTCTCAGATGAAGGGCAAACTCTATCTGATTTCGAAATTCGCGGAAAAAGTCTATTCTGATGTGGATTTATCGACTAACGAAGACCATTATTTTCTCTTTGGACGCGAAGACAAGGGTTTACCTGAGGACTTTATGCGCGAACATCCTGAGAAGGCTCTCCGTATTCCTATGAATGATGAACATGTTCGCAGTCTCAATGTGTCTAATACCGTCTGCATGATTGTCTACGAAGCCCTCCGCCAGCAGAACTTTGCAGGTCTTGAGCTCATTCATACCTATGAAGTGGATAAATTGAAATAAAAAATGAAAATGAAAATGAACAAAATGCTTGCGCTTGCAAGCGTTTTTTGTTATGATAAAAGAGTCTTCAGGGCAGGGTGTGATTCCCGACCGGCGGTAAATTTGACTAGCTATTTTAGCTTTCTCGTTGTTGTCTTGTCTCGATATACTTTAAGTATTATCTTCGACTGCGACGCCTAGATAAATCTAAAATATCTTAGCCAAATAAGTCCGCGAGCGCAAGCTGATGTGGTGAGATTCCACAACCGACAGTATAGTCTGGATGGGAGAAGACGAAAGAATAGCTTTGTCTGTTCTGATGGATTTATAGCTAGATTGTAACCGCTTGCTTTAGTTTGCTTTGATAAAGTGAGAGGGAACTTTTGGGATATAAAAAGTGAGAATAGATAGAGGAATCCTTTCCAACTTCTTCTGATTTTATAGAAAATTGGAGGAACCTGTTATGACAAACACACGTCGACTTTCGACCATTGCGATCTTATCAGCCATCTCATTTGTGCTGATGTACTTTGACTTTCCGCTTTTACCAGCGGCATCCTTCCTCAAGATCGAATTTAGTATCTTGCCAGTCCTTGTGGGTCTGGTGGTCATGGATTTGCCTGCTGCTCTAGGAATCCTCTTGCTTCGCTCACTCTTGAAATTGCTTCTTAACAGCCAAGGAGTGAATACTTACATTGGTTTGCCGATGAATATCGTGGCTTTGGGAGTTTTTGTCATCGTATTTGCTTTGATTTGGAAAAAGGAACGGACAACCCTTCGTTTCCTACTAGGCTCTCTAGCTGGAACTATTGGCTTGACCGTAGCTATGTTGGTTCTCAACTATGTTTACGCTGTTCCTTTGTACGCTAAGTTTGCTAACTTTGATATTGGAAAAATTTTGGGACTTTCCAACTACCTAATGACCATGGTATTACCTTTTAACTTGATTGAGGGTATTATCTTTTCCGTTTCATTCTGGTTGTTGTATGTTCTCTTGAAACCAACCTTAAAACATTATGAAAGATAAACAAACATTTTTAATGAAGGGCAGTTTTGCCCTTTTACTTTTCGTTATTCTTGGCTACATGGTCAAATTTTACCCTGAAACGCTGGTCGGTTTTGACCAACCGATTCAGACTGCCGTTCGAGGAGACTTGCCAGGTTACTTGACTATTCTTTTCCGAGCCATCACACGCTTGATTGATATCCCGGTGATTATCACTTGGGTGGTCATTACAGCTTTTGTCTTTTATCGTAAGAGATGGAAGATAGAAAGTTTCTTCATGCTGGGAAATCTGGCTTTGGCAGGTCTTTTAATCCTGACCTTTAAAAATATCTACCAGCGCCCACGCCCAGCTATCTTACATCTGGTAGAGGAGAAAGGATTTTCCTTCCCAAGCGGCCATTCTCTGGCAGTGACGCTGATGGTGGGCACTCTGATTGTCATTCTCAGTCAACGGATGAAAAATCCAGTCTGGAGAAAAATCGTGCAAATCGTCCTTGGCCTCTACCTAGTCAGTGTGCTGGTATCAAGGGTTTATCTAGGAGTTCACTACCCATCAGATGTCCTTGCCAGTCTCTGTGTCGGCTTGGGAGTCTTGTTTATCGAGTTTCCCTTCTATGACAAGCTCCGCTTCCAATGGCGATTTAAAGGCAAGCAGAAGTGAGTATCAAATTCCCTTGAGGAGAAAGAAATGAAAGTCAATATAGCAGATCTTCATCCGACTCAACTATACTTATCAGAAAAGAAGTTGCAAGATATTCAGATGCTTTACCAGTCGGCAGAAACAATCCAAGTCGATCCAATCAGTATTCTTGCCTTTGGAGATTGCTTGTTGATTACAGATGGGCATCACAGGGCTTATCAGGCTTTATTGGCAGGTCGGGATACGATTTCTGCTGAGTGGGATAGAGATGGTGGTGATGAACTATATCATCTCTATGCGCAAGCCTGCGAAGAAAGAAAAATTTACTCTGTTCTGGATTTAAAAAATCATATCTTAGCTCAAGATGAGTATGAAGCAAAATGGTATAACTGGTGTGATGGTTTTAATCAAGCAGCAACTCTTTTGTTGAAAAGGAAAGCAGATGAAACAGACCCTACAAATAGATAATGCACTGCGTCTTGTTCCTTATTATAAGGTCAATCATTGTGAAGAAGCTCTTGCTTGGTATCAGGATGTGAACTTGGTTCACCTCGTAGATGGGGTGAAGCTTCCTTATAGTCAAGAAACTTTGGAAGCCATGTATTCCTATTTGGATCAGCATGGTGAGCTTTTTTGGATTGAAGTCAAGGAGAAGGGTGAATGGTTTCCAATTGGGGATGTTACACTATCTCAGGACAATCTCCCCATTGTGATTGGAAATCCCGCTTACCAACATCGAGGACTTGGAAAAAAGATCCTAAGTACTTTGATTGAATTGGCTCGAATAAAAGGATGGAAAGAATTGAGAGTCAAGGAAATCTACACTTACAATCATGTATCTAGGCGCTGTTTCAAGTCGCTTGGATTTGTGGAAAATGGAGCAACAGAAAAAGGAACGAGTTTTGTATTGAAATTAGTCTAATCTAACTTGTTTTTTAACTCAAAATCTGATAAACTATGTAGTAATTGAATAGAAATCTGCAAGACTAGTAACTCAAGGGAAGTATATCAGGGAGGAGAGCCGTGACTGCAAGCTCTCTATATGAAAGCTGGGTGAATTCACTTGCGCATGGATTTAGAAATGAAGGTCTGACTTGTCAGATGAAAACGGATGGTACCGCGTGTCAACGCTCCGAGTGGAGTTTTTGGCATGTGGTTTTCTTTTTATCTACGAGCGACTGATGGAGGAATTATGTCAACTATTGAAGAACAATTAAAAGCGCTTCGTGAAGAAACGCTGGCTAGCTTGAAGCAGATTACTGCTGAAAATAAAAAAGAGATGCAAGATTTGCGTGTCTCTGTCCTTGGTAAAAAGGGATCGCTCACTGAAATCCTCAAAGGGATGAAAGATGTCTCTGCTGAGATGCGTCCGATTATCGGGAAACATGTCAATGAAGCGCGTGATGTCTTGACAGCAGCTTTTGAAGAAACTGCTAAGCTTTTGGAAGAAAAGAAAGTTGCAGCTCAATTAGCAAGTGAGAGTATCGATGTGACCCTTCCAGGTCGTCCAGTTGCGACTGGTCACCGCCACGTCCTCACACAAACCAGTGAAGAAATCGAAGATATCTTCATCGGTATGGGTTACCAAGTCGTGGATGGTTTTGAAGTGGAGCAAGACTACTATAACTTTGAGCGTATGAACCTTCCCAAAGACCACCCAGCTCGCGATATGCAGGATACTTTCTATATCACTGAAGAAATCTTGCTCCGTACCCACACGTCTCCAGTTCAGGCGCGTGCTATGGATGCCCATGATTTTTCTAAAGGTCCTTTGAAGATGATCTCGCCAGGGCGTGTGTTCCGTCGTGACACAGACGATGCGACTCACAGTCACCAGTTCCACCAAATCGAAGGCTTGGTTGTTGGGAAGAACATTTCTATGGCAGATCTTCAAGGAACCCTGCAGTTGATTGTCCAAAAAATGTTCGGTGAAGAGCGTCAAATCCGTCTGCGTCCATCCTACTTCCCATTCACAGAGCCATCTGTTGAGGTGGATGTTTCTTGCTTCAAGTGTGGTGGAGAAGGCTGTAACGTATGTAAGAAAACAGGTTGGATCGAAATTATGGGGGCCGGTATGGTTCACCCACGTGTCCTTGAAATGAGTGGTATCGATGCGACAGTTTACTCTGGATTTGCCTTTGGTCTTGGTCAAGAGCGTGTAGCTATGCTCCGTTACGGAATCAACGATATCCGTGGATTCTACCAAGGAGATGTCCGCTTCTCAGAACAGTTTAAATAATGATTAGAAAAGTAGAAAAGGCAGATGTTGAGGTGTTGGCTAAAATTGCCAAACAAACCTTTCGTGAAACATTTGCTCATGATAATACGGAAGAGCAGTTACAGGAATACTTTGAAGAGGCTTATAGTCTGAAAACTTTATCAACTGAGTTGGAAAATCCTGACTCCGAAACCTATTTCATTATGCATGAAGAGGAGATAGCTGGTTTTCTCAAAGTCAACTGGGGAAGTGCTCAGACTGAGAGAGAATTAGAGGATGCTTTTGAAATTCAACGCCTCTATGTGCTACAAAAATTCCAAGGATTTGAATTCGGTAAGCGACTGTTTGAATTCGCTCTTGAACTTGCCGAAAAAAATGGTTTTTCCTGGGCTTGGCTAGGTGTTTGGGAGCATAATACAAAAGCTCAAGCGTTTTATAATCGATATGGTTTTGAAAAATTTAGCCAACATCATTTTATGGTTGGTCAAAAAATAGATACGGATTGGTTACTGAGAAAGAAATTAAGGTAAGAAGATGATTCTTCTATTGAAATGATAGGAAAGGAAAAGAACTAGAGTGACAACTGTCATTCTGGAAAACTAAATTATGCTTGTATCTTATAAATGGTTAAAAGAATTGGTGGACATTGATGTGCCATCACAAGAGTTGGCTGAAAAAATGTCAACTACAGGGATCGAGGTAGAAGGTGTGGAATCACCTGCTGCTGGTCTCTCAAAAATTGTCGTCGGTGAGGTCTTGTCTTGTGAAGATGTGCCAGAAACTCACCTCCATGTTTGTCAGGTTAACGTTGGCGAAGAAGAAGCCCGTCAAATCGTCTGTGGTGCACCGAATGTGCGTGCTGGTATCAAGGTTATGGTGGCTCTTCCAGGAGCTCGCATCGCTGACAATTACAAGATCAAAAAAGGGAAAATCCGCGGTCTTGAGTCACTTGGGATGATCTGTTCACTTGGTGAACTGGGAATTTCTGACTCAGTTGTACCTAAGGAATTCGCAGATGGCATCCAAATCTTGCCAGAAAATGCCGTTCCTGGTGAGGAAGTCTTCTCATATCTAGACTTGGATGATGAAATCATCGAACTTTCAATCACCCCCAACCGTGCGGACGCTCTTTCTATGCGTGGAGTGGCTCATGAAGTGGCAGCCATCTATGACAAGGCAGTCAACTTTAAAGAATTTACTCTTTCAGAAACTGACCAAGCTGCAGCAGATGCTCTTTCTGTGGGCATTGAGACAGACAAGGCACCTTACTATGCAGCCCGCATCTTGGACAATGTGACCATTGCACCAAGTCCACAGTGGTTGCAAAACCTTCTCATGAACGAAGGAATTCGTCCAATCAATAACGTAGTGGACGTGACCAACTACATCCTTCTCTACTTTGGTCAACCAATGCACGCCTTTGACTTGGATGCCTTTGAAGGGAGTGACATCCGTGTACGTGAAGCGCGTGCTGGTGAAAAATTAGTGACTTTAGATGGTGAAGAACGTGATTTGGACGTGAATGACCTAGTCATCACTGTCGCAGACAAGCCAGTAGCTCTTGCAGGTGTTATGGGTGGTCAAGCAACAGAAATCTCTGAAAAATCTAGTCGTGTTGTCCTTGAAGCTGCAGTCTTCAACGGAAAATCAATCCGCAAAACTAGCGGACGTCTCAACCTTCGTTCTGAGTCATCTTCTCGCTTTGAAAAAGGGATTAATGTGGCAACTGTTAACGAAGCCCTTGATGCGGCGGCTAGCATGATTGCAGAACTTGCAGGTGCGACGGTGCGTAAAGGTATCGTTTCAGCGGGTGAGCTTGATACCTCTGATGTGGAAGTTTCTTCAACTCTTGCTGATGTTAACCGTGTCCTTGGTACAGAACTTTCTTACGCGGATGTAGAAGACGTCTTCCGTCGTCTTGGCTTTGGCCTTTCTGGAAATGCAGATAGCTTTACAGTCAGCGTCCCACGTCGCCGTTGGGATATCACCATCGAAGCGGACCTCTTTGAAGAAATTGCTCGTATCTATGGATATGATCGCTTGCCAACCAGCCTTCCAAAAGACGATGGTACAGCAGGTGAATTGACTGCGACACAAAAACTTCGCCGCCAAGTTCGTACGATCGCTGAAGGAGCAGGTTTGACAGAAATCATCACCTACGCTCTAACAACTCCTGAAAAAGCAGTTGAGTTTACGGCTCAACCAAGTAACCTTACGGAACTTATGTGGCCAATGACAGTGGACCGTTCTGTCCTCCGTCAAAATATGATTTCTGGTATCCTTGATACGGTGGCTTATAACGTAGCTCGTAAGAATAAAAACTTGGCCCTTTACGAGATTGGGAAAGTCTTTGAACAAACAGGTAATCCAAAAGAAGAACTTCCAAATGAAATCAACAGTTTTGCCTTTGCCTTGACAGGTTTGGTTGCTGAAAAAGATTTCCAAACAGCAGCAGTTCCAGTTGATTTCTTCTATGCCAAGGGAATCCTTGAAGCCCTCTTTGCTCGTTTGGGCCTCCAAGTAACCTATACGGCAACATCTGAAATCGCTAGCCTTCATCCAGGTCGTACAGCTGTGATTTCACTCGGCGACCAAGTTCTTGGTTTTCTTGGCCAAGTGCATCCAGTCACTGCTAAGGCCTACGATATTCCAGAAACGTATGTGGCTGAGCTCAACCTTTCAGCCATCGAAGCTGCCCTTAAACCAGCTACTCCATTTGTGGAAATCACAAAATTCCCAGCAGTTAGCCGTGACGTTGCCCTCCTTCTCAAGGCAGAAGTCACTCACCAAGAAGTTGTGGACGCGATCCAAGCTGCCGGCGTGAAACGTTTGACAGATATCAAACTCTTTGACGTCTTCTCAGGTGAGAAATTGGGACTTGGTATGAAGTCAATGGCTTATAGCTTGACTTTCCAAAATCCAGAAGATAGCTTAACGGATGAAGAAGTCGCACGCTACATGGAAAAAATCCAAGCGTCTCTTGAAGAAAAAGTCAATGCAGAAGTGCGTTAACTTATCAATCCATCCTTCGGGGTGGATTTTTGCTTTTCAAATAACAATTCAGGATCAAAAATAGACAGTTGAGGAACAGAGAAGATAAATTGGAGTTTACCAGTGTATAATGTACTCATAACTCAAAGTACTCTAAGATTTTTTACTAAAATGAGGATGATAAAAATGGACAGAAATCATTGTAAATGCTATCAAAAAGGAGTATAATGAGTGCAAGACATTTCGGAGGTGAAAGATGCTAGAAGTAAGAAGTCTAGAGAAAAGTTTTGGACCTAAGCAAGTTTTGTTTGGTATTGACTTTCAAGCGCGACCAGGTCGTATTTTGGGATTAGTCGGGAAAAATGGTGCTGGGAAGACAACGATTTTCCACAGTATTTTGAAGTTTTTAGAATATCAAGGAGAAATTAGTCTGGATGGTCAGGATATTCGTCAAGAGACCTATGCTCGGATTGGCTATCTGCCTGAAGAACGTAGTCTCATGCCTAAATTGACAGTCCTTGAACAAGTTCGCTATTTGGCGACTCTAAAAGGCATGGATGCCAAGGAGGTCAAGGAAAAACTCCCTCAATGGATGAAGAGGTTGGAAGTGAAAGGGAAGCTGACTGATAAAATCAAGAGTCTGTCAAAAGGAAATCAGCAGAAGATTCAGCTCATTATTACTCTGATTCATGAACCAGACTTGATTATCTTGGATGAGCCTTTCAGTGGCTTGGACCCAGTTAATACTGAATTGCTCAAGCAAGTCATTTTTCAGGAAAAAGAGCGTGGAGCAACCATTATCTTTTCTGATCATGTCATGACCAACGTAGAGGAGCTTTGTGACGATATTCTCATGATTCGAGATGGCCGTGTGGTCTTGCATGGACCAGTTCAGGATGTCCGAAATCAATACGGGAAAACGCGTCTTTTTGTTTCAAGTGAACGAAGCAAGGAAGAATTGGAAAACCTTCCTCATGTCAAACAGGTGAGCTTGACCAAACAAGGCAGTTGGAAATTGATTTTAGATGATGAGAGCGCTGGAAGGGAACTCTTCCCAATCTTGACTCAAGGGCAATATATCGCAACCTTTGACCAACAAGCGCCAACAATTGATGAAATCTTTAAACTAGAATCAGGGGTGGAAGTATGAGAAATATGTGGGTTGTAATGAAGGAAACCTATCTTCGACATGTCAAATCGTGGAGTTTCTTCTTTATGGTGATTTCGCCGTTCCTCTTTTTAGCCTTATCTGTAGGAATCGGCTATCTCCAAGGGTCTTCTATGGCCAAGAATAGTAAGATAGCAGTAGTAACAACTGTGCCATCTGTGGAAGATGGGCTCAAGAGTACCAATGGTATCAACTTTGATTATCAGGATGAAGCCAGTGCCCAAGCTGCTATCAAGGATGAAAAAATCAAGGGTTATCTAACGATTGATCAAGAGGACAGCGTCTTCAAGGCCGTCTATCATGGTGAAACCTCTCTTGAAACAGGCATCAAGCTAGCAGTAACCAATAAACTCAATGAGCTTCAAGCTCAACTCAATCGCTCGGCTGCTAATTTGTCCCAAGAGCAGGAAAAGCGCCTGAGTCAAACCGTTGACTTTACGGAGAAGATTGATGAATCCAAGGAAAACAAAAAAATTGTTCAAACCATTGCGGCCGCAGGGCTTGGTTTCTTCCTTTATATGATTTTGATTACCTATGCTAGTGTCACTGCCCAGGAAGTGGCTAGCGAGAAAGGAACCAAAATTATGGAGGTGGTCTTCTCTAGTATCCGAGCTAGTCATTATTTCTACGCTCGCATGCTGGCTCTGCTTCTTGTGATTTTGACCCATATTGGCATTTACGTCGTGGGTGGACTTGCTGCCATTCTTCTCTTTAAGGACCTACCAATCTTGGCACAATCTGGTATTTTAAACCATATAGGAGAGGCTTTCTCGCTCAACACCTTATTGTTTGTCTTGGTTAGCCTCTTTATGTACGTTGTTTTAGCAGCCTTCCTAGGTTCTATGGTTTCTCGTCCTGAGGACTCAGGAAAAGCCTTGTCGCCTTTGATGATTTTGATTATAGGTGGTTTTTTTGGAGTTACAGCTCTAGGTGCAGCTGGTGACAATCTCATCTTGAAGATTGGTTCATATATTCCCTTTATTTCGACTTTCTTCATGCCGTTTAGAGCTATTAATGGTTATGCAAATGGGTTAGAAGCTTGGATTTCGCTTGCTATTACGATTGCTTTTGCAGTAACGGCAACAGTCTTTATCGGACGTATGTATGCTAGTCTCGTTCTGCAAACAGATGATTTAGGTCCTTGGAAAACCTTTAAACGTGCCTTATCTTATAAATAGAAGAGCCTCGCGAAAGCGAGGTTTTTTAGAGATAAAAAGAGTGGAATTCAGAAAAATATTTTTCATATCTATTGACTTTTAGGGGTGAAATTTGGTATTATAGTAGGCGGTATTGTTTACCCCATTTGAAAGGCCCCGGAACCTTCCAAATACTTTTCGATGGGAAGGAACACCCATCACCGTAAACAAAAATCGAACTATATATAGGAGAAATCATGAACAAAACAACATTTATGGCTAAACCAGGCCAAGTTGAACGTAAATGGTACGTAGTTGACGCAACTGATGTACCACTTGGACGTCTTTCTGCAGTAGTTGCTAGCGTACTTCGCGGAAAAAACAAACCAACATTTACACCACACACTGATACAGGTGACTTTGTAATTGTTATCAATGCTGAAAAAGTTAAATTGACTGGTAAAAAAGCAACTGATAAAATCTATTACACTCACTCAAACCACCCAGGTGGATTGAAACAAATCTCTGCAGGTGAACTTCGTTCTAAAAATGCAGTACGTTTGATCGAGAAATCAGTTAAAGGTATGCTTCCACACAATACTCTTGGACGCGCTCAAGGTATGAAGTTGAAAGTATTTGTTGGAGCTGAGCACACTCACGCTGCACAACAACCAGAAGTTCTTGACATTTCAGGACTTATCTAAGGAAAGGAACAATAAAGTATGTCACAAGCACAATATGCAGGTACTGGACGTCGTAAAAACGCTGTTGCACGCGTTCGCCTTGTTCCAGGAACTGGTAAAATCACTGTTAACAAAAAAGATGTTGAAGAGTACATCCCACACGCTGACCTTCGTCTTGTAATCAACCAACCATTCGCAGTTACTTCAACTGCAGGTTCATACGACGTTTTCGTTAACGTTGTAGGTGGTGGATACGCTGGTCAATCAGGAGCTATCCGTCACGGTATCGCTCGTGCCCTTCTTCAAGTAGACCCAGACTTCCGCGATTCATTGAAACGCGCAGGACTTCTTACACGTGACTCACGTAAAGTTGAACGTAAGAAACCAGGTCTTAAGAAAGCTCGTAAAGCATCACAATTCTCAAAACGTTAATCAATACGATTATATCAACGTTTCAAAGCACTTTGCAAAGATTTTGCAAAGTGCTTTTTTGTCGATTTTTGAGCTCGAATAGCTTTGTGATAACCTTCTGATAACCTCTTTTAGATTTTAAACATCATGATTTTACTTTGCTTTATTGAGATAATCTGCAAATTTGTCAATAGAGTTTTTCTCACCAGTTTTTGTAGTGTGAGTATAGACATCTAATGTCATCTGACTGCTTGCGTGACCGAGTCGTTTTGATGTATTAGAAGGATCGATTCCAATTTCAGACATAAGTGTTGCATGTGTGTGTCTGAACCCATGTGGGCTAATTGGTTTTAATTTATGCTTTTTAATAATTCGATTCAGTACATTGTTAATGTAGTCAGCATGCAGGGGTTCAATTTTGTCATTGCTTGATATGTAAGAGAACATATATTCGTTACTAATATTCAGCTTTGTAAGAGGCAACTGAGATTGTTCTTTCAGATAGAAATTTCTCCATTGCTTAATGATATCGATTGTCTCATCATCAAGATAGATTGTTCGAACTGAAGATTCATTCTTTGTGCTCTTTTCAATCGCTTTACCGTCAATTCTTCCTAGACTTTTGTCTATGTTCAAGAGATTGCTATCAAAGTCAATATCAGCCCATTTTAAAGCGTATAACTCTCCTTTTCGTAGCCCACTAAATGCAAGCAGTCTAAATAGAGCAAAATATTTAAATGGCTCAGTTTCTTTCACGATATCTAGGAAATGATGTAATTCCTCCAGTGACCAAAAATTATTTGATCTTGTCTTTTTGATTTTAGGCATGATAACATTCTTCATTGGATTTCGATCAATGTAGTTCATATTGATTGCAAAATCAAAAATTTTTGAGGTATAGGATTTTATCTGTTTGATATTTTTGAAAGTCTGAGATTTTTGAGTAATAAAGTTTTGACAGTCTAAAGGACTGATTTGGTCAATAAATTTATCGCCAAATATTGGTAGAATATGTATTCGATAGATATTCTTAGTTTGGGAAGAAGTTGTTTCTTCGACAGTACCCACATAGGCCTTAAACCATTCTTGATAAAGTTCTTTATAAGTGACTTTGGGGTTAGATTTGTCGGTATTTACTATGGGGGCGACGACACCAGCTTCTAAACGAGCTTCGTACAATTTTGCCTCTTTTTTAGTTTTGAATCCTCTTTTTAAGTGTCTTTTTTTCTTTCCATAGGCATCTAAGCCAATGTAGAAGCTAACATAGTATAGGATTCCTTTTTTGGTTTTGTATTTGTGTATAGACATTTTTTCTCCGTATCTAAGTTTTCGGAGCTTATGTAATTGAGAAATGAGTGTCTATCTATTTTTTCTATCTTCTTGGCGGATAGCGTATTCGTCTGTTTTAATCCAGCTCTGCCAAACTTTAGAGTCTTTATTTTGGTGATTCATATAGTCTATAAACTCAGACATAAAATGTTTGTTTTTCTCAGCTAGGTATTCTGAGAATATGTGACGAAATTCATCTGAAAAACTATCATCAAGTGGTAGTGTTAATGACCTTTCTCCAAATTCGATACTTTTCTTTAATTTCTCCATATCGCTTTTAAAAGGTGTCACAGAACCAATTTTAGATGTTTTGAAACTATCTGTAACAATTTTAAGATTTGATGGAGCGTGTGGGTTGCTATCAAGTCCCATAATGTAAGCGACGGAAACATTAAAGTATTTTGCCAATTTTTCAGCATTATCTTTTTTAGGTTTGCGGATTCCTTGATTGTATCCAGAAAGTGTAGGATAGGCTATATTTGTAGCTTCGCTAATTTCTGTCAATTTTTTTCCGCTATTTTCTATCAGTTTAGTAATATGATTCGTCATAAGAACCTCCTTTTTATCATTATAACACATTTTATTCTTTTTGAATAAAAAAGCTTGACAAAAATTCAAAAAGGATATATAATTCAAAATGAATAACAAATTAAATGGTTTCGGAGCTTATTTAATTTAGAAATGAGGTGTGAATTTATGTCGGAAACTACTTTAGTTGTCCAGCTTCCTAAAGAATTAGAGAAGCAATTACGTGCTCACTATGATGAGATGATTTCAAGTGCTGTAGCAAGAGTATTTGAAGATAAAGAACTTTATAAACCTATGGTTCGTATGTCAGGTTTGTCTAGGTGGTTAGATGTATCTACGACAACAATCCAAAAATGGACGAAAGAAGGAATGCCAACCATGGTGATTGATGGAGTGACTTTATACGATAAAAGAGCAGTAACACGATGGTTGAAGCAATATGAAAGATAGGTACTCGTATGAATGGTGTTCAGTGGATCAAGATAACGACAGATATATTTGATGATGAAAAAATTCAGCTAATAGAATCGATGCCAGAAGGAGATACTCTTATTGTAATATGGTTTAAAATTCTGGTGCTTGCAGGAAAGCAAAATAATAGTGGCATATTAAGTCTAGGGAACAAGGTTTATTACACAGAAGAGATGCTTTCAACAGTGTTTAGACGAAAGGCTACATCTGTAAAATTAGCTCTCAGCATGTTTGAAGAATTTGGCATGATAGAAATCATAGATGGCGCTATTACCATTCCAAAATGGGAGAAACATCAGAATATAGATGGACTAGAAAAGATTAGAAAACAAACTAGGGAACGTGTTGCTCGTCATAGACAAAAACAAAAAGCACTAATTACAGGCGAGCCACAACTCGTTTTAGACTGTAACGTTACAGTAACGGATGAAAATGATAATGTAACGCAAGAGATTAAGAACAAGAGTAAGAATAAGAAAGAGATTGAGAATATACTGGATAATAGTTCTAGAAAGCCTGAAACTTATATTCCACCCAAATATTATTCTTTGTTAGAATCCATTTCTTATAAGTACAATGATAGATTTTTGTATCCTAACAATTACACTTTAACACATGCTCAGAAGATGAAGATAGGCGAGTATTTGGCTAGTGGGTATGTAACAAGTGATGAAGTCATTAGCATGATTGAACGGATTCCTGAGGATGCGACGTCTCCTTTGGCGTATTTATTTAAGTCTATGGAGAATTTAAAGCAGGAACGTATGCTGGAGTGCAAAGCTATTGCCCATGAAAATGCCCGAAAGAAGTATATGATAAATGAGTAGATATAGGACTGTTCTAAAGAAATGTTACATCACTGAGGAACAAAATGAAATAGTGAATAACTTGATTGAAATGACAAACCATCTAAGTTTTTCCTCTTATGCCAGAAAAATGTTATTTAAGAGCTCGCCTATTTATCTTCAATTTGATTTTGAATCCTATCATGACTTTATATTTCAAGTTAGAAGAATTATCAATAACTTACGTCAGTTAGAAAGAATAGCAGAACAAAGTGAAGATTTTGATAATGAAAGGATATTTCACTATTGTGTTGAGCTGATGATAGGATATGAAAAGAAGACAAGCAAACAAGTGAAAGAACTTGTGAAACGACTAAATAAGAAAACAAGGTGATAAGAGTATGAGAATAAAATCGGTGTTGAAACAGGTATTTTTGACAGAAAAAGAAAATAAAAAATTAAATGATTGTATGAGGAAGGAAAATATTCGTAATTTTTCTGAGTTTGCTAGACAAAAATTAATACGAACAGATTTGAACATCCAAAAAGTCTCCTTTGAAGGTTTAGTTCCTTTAACAGAAGAGTTGGAACAAGTCGGAAAGAATATCAATTCTATAGCCCGTCTTGCAACTGTAGTTGGGAGAATAAGCTATGAAAATAAAATGGATATGTCTATTATGATGCAAAAAATAGTTGACGTGATGGAGGAAAAAGATGTTTATTTTCAAAAGTAATATGGATAAGGATTTCGATCAGATATGCGAATACATACTGAAATTAAAGCGAGCAGAATTATTTCTTCATGGAATTAAACAACAAGATAAAACGAAGGCTCGTTTGTATCATGCGATGCTGGAATACTACGATGCTAACCATAAAAAAGAAAGACATATGAGAATTTTAAAATAAAGAAACGCTGTTAAAAATTTTGAACTGCACCCCAAAAGTTAGACAGAAAAAATCTAACTTTTGGGGTGTTTTTATTATGAAATTAACTTATGATGATAAAGTTCAGATCTATGAACTTAGAAAACAAGGATATAGCTTAGAGAAGCT
>NZ_WIJO01000015.1:0-39005 GCF_009496205.1 Streptococcus mitis | reverse complement strand
TCTCTAAGCTATATCCTTGTTTTCTAAGTTCATAGATCTGAACTTTATCATCATAAGTTAATTTCATGATAAAAACACCCCAAAAGTTAGATTTTTTCTGTCTAACTTTTGGGGGGCAGTTCAAAATTATACGTGAATTAGCTTTTTTATTAGATTCAAAAACTATCTCCAATTTATCAAAGAAAAAATTAGTTGACTTATCTTCTAATCTTGTTCACAGTTTAGGTTATACTGATTTGAACATTCAGCAGAAGAGACAACTTGAGGAAAGTATAGAAAAAATAAATTATTTCTCTATTGATATAGCAAAGAGATTAAATAAAGTTGAAAACATGCTTAGGAATCAAGAGGTTAATTCAATTGATTTCAGAAAACTAAAAGGAGAATACGGAATATTTCCTGAATGGATAGTAGCAAAATATTCTGATATTCTCAAGGATAGAGGTATTCATATAGAAATAAAAAAACGGAATTCTATTCGAAGTTTAGCCTTAGGAAACGATAATAGACTAGTAGATATTGATGAACTATTAGGAGAAAAAAATGTCTAAAATACTTGTTATTGGTGGTTTCTCTGAAATACACAGAGCACTTAAAAAAATAATTGTAAGTTAACATTGGTTTGTGAATCTTCGAAGATAAAACCATATTTTAAAGATCTTTAATTCCTTCCTTAACAAAATTATGTGACTTTTGTTACCGATTTTTTGCTGATTTTTTAATAGCTTATAACATTTATAGACGGTTAATAGATTTTGACCGTCTTTCTTAATATTGTCTTACCTATAATAGATGAGCTTGTGAGATATGTTTAATAAATTAACTTTAAATTTTATTGTCCGATTTGGACAATATATTAAATATTTAAAATTTATGGTCTATACTTTTTCTTAGGAGAAAGCTAGATGTACAGACGTTTGAGAGATTTGAGGGAAGATCACGATTTGACCCAAAAACAAATAGCTAAAATACTTTCATTTTCAAATTCAGCTTATGCTAAAATTGAACGGGGCGATCATGCCTTAACGGCAGATGTATTGGTAACTCTCTCAAACTTTTACGATGTCAGTGCAGACTACCTATTGGGATTGACAGATTTTCCTGATAAAATTCGCTTTAGAAAATAATCTCCTCAATTTCATAGAGTGTGAAAATGAGGGGATTTTTTATTTGTTCTTTGAAAATTGAATAGTCCAAAATGGTACTTTCCTCATTTGTGGAGCAAATTTGAATGGCTCGCCATGATAAGAGCGATTTTAAAACCATCAATAAAATAGAGCGATACTTTATATGCCATGATACAAATGATATACAATGATACTTCTGACCGTTCAGGCTGCCATCGTAAAAGAGCAGCAAGTGAAATTCTTATGATGACTTCATCAGTCATGCCATGGAGGAGATTGATAAAAGATAAAAGGGAAGTGATTTTTTGAAATCAAATTTAGAAAATTATATAGTCGAGCTAGAGATGCTAAATCTATTATTCCTAAAAAAACTTATTAGCGAAAAAGAATATGAAAAAATAAAGCTGAAACTGCGTAAAATATACACAAATTGGCTGACCTTTTTTGTTGGTTGCGGTAAAATAAATGCAGATAAATAGGAGGTTAAGTCATGTCAAATAACGTTGAAATTATAAAAGCAAATCCTTTAGTAACTAGAAGAAATGATAATAGTGGTTCTTTATCAAGGAGAGTAGCAGCATATTGTCGTGTTAGTTCCGATAGTGATGATCAAAAAAATAGCTATGATTCTCAAGTTCGTCATTATAGAGAGTATATATCACAGCACCAAGATTGGATTTTGGTTGACATTTATGCGGATGAAGGGATTTCAGGAACTCAAGTAGGAAAAAGACAAGATTTTCAAAGATTGATTTCAGATTGCCTTGATGGAAAAATAGACTATATCATTACCAAAGCCATTGCTCGCTTTGCTAGAAATACATTAGATACTCTCAAATATGTTCGTTTGCTCAAAGATAAACAAATTGGTGTATTTTTCGAAGAAGAAAATATTGATACTTTAACTATGGATGGTGAGTTACTATTGACGATATTGAGTTCGGTGGCTCAACAGGAAGTTGAAAATACATCTGCCCATGTTAAAAAAGGTTTAAAAATGAAGATGCAACGTGGAGAGCTTATTGGTTTTCAAGGTTGTCTTGGTTATGACTATAATCAAGATACAAAGTCGATATCAATAAATGAAAAAGAAGCCAAGATAGTACGTTATATTTTTGAACGATACATTGATGGTATTGGGGGTAGGGCAATAGCTAGAGAACTTGATGAACTAGGTTATAAAACTCCGAGAGGTCTTGATCACTGGCAAGATACAACAGTTTTAGGAATTATTAAAAACGAGAAGTATAAAGGTGATATTCTAATGGGGAAAACTTTCACTGTTGACCCTATTAGTAAGAGACGTTTAATAAATTTCGGTGAAGAAGATAAATACTACATTAAAAATAATCATGATGCAATAATTAGTCCAGAAATTTTTACACAGGCGCAAGAAATTAGATTACGGAGATCAGGAAACAAAAAAACCATAGCAAATACAAAAGGTAAACGAGAAAGATATTCAAGAATGTACCTTTTTAGCAGTAGATTGGAATGTGGTTTTTGTGGTACTGTTCTGTCTAGAAGAAGTTGGCACTCTAGTTCAGAGTACAAAAAGATTATTTGGCACTGTACAACATCTATAAAGAGAGGTAAAAAGTATTGCACTCATAGTAAAGGAATAGAGGAAAAAGCAATAGAAAATGCTTTTTTACAGAGCTACCAACAGTTGTTTTATGAAAATCATAACCTAACTGAAGACTTTCTTGAAATTATAAAAGAAGAGCTTACTGATGATACCTTAAAAGTGGAATTGAATAAGATAATTAGTAAATTAAATTCGTTGTACAAAAAAGAAGAAAAATTAGTTTCAATGAATCTTGATGGAAAAATAAGTGATTCTGTATATGAAGATAAATTCAATCAAATACAAATTGAGAAAGAAAAACTTTTAGAAGAAAAAGTAAACTTAGAAGTAACTTTAAAATCAGAAGTTGATATAAAAAGTAGATTAGAGAATTTTAAAGAAATTTTAACTTCACAAAAGACTTTGACGGAGTTTGACAAGGACATTTTTGAAAGTATCGTTGAAAAAATAATAGTAGGCGGAATAAATTCTGATGGAGAAATTGATCCAGCAATGTTGACTATAATTTTTAAAACGGGAGATTCTTCAACTAAAGATGCAAAATCTTACAAATCTAAAAGAAAGAATGCTAAAATAGAAAATGATAAATTGTGTTTTAATGCCGTAACCGATGACGAAAAAAAGTGTACAAATAAAGAAAACATCGCACGTGGAGTGTGTAGTATTGCTACAACGAAAAAAAGGGTGAAAATCCTTGATTTTAAGCTATTTTACAAGCATTTTGTCTTTGTAGATAAAAACAATTTTGACGTCAAAAAAGTCCTAAAAAGGCACATAGATGTATAGATATTTGTAGATGTCGTTTGCGCATCGGAAAAATGAATACAACAATAAATATTTATCTAAAGAGAGAACAATTGTATATTGTTCTCCTTTTTTTATTTTCAGGAGGGAAAATGAATGGCGTAAAATTATAGTAAATAACAAGAAACTTGACATTATGAGTTGAGTACATTATAATAGAAATACATACCGATAGTATGATAGAAGAGGAATATAATGGCAAGGAATAGAAACCCACATGAAACTAGGAGAAAAATACTAGAAGTTTCGAAAGATTTATTTTTAGAAAAAGGATTTGATAATACCTCAATACAAGATATAATCGATGGGTTAGGTGGATTGACGAAAGGTGTTATTTATCATCATTTCGAGTCTAAAGATGAAATATTGCAATCAATCATTAGTGAAAATAATCAAGAAATTCTAAATTATAATTGGAGAGGAGATACTGCATTAGAAAAAATACAAAATTCTTTGATGGATGCGTTCTCTAATTTAGAACAACAAAGATTAGTATACTCTGTCTCAATTATGCTAAGAAGTCCACGTTTGTTAGGAGAGCAGTATTTAAGTTTATTTTCTGATTTTTTACCAGGGATTAGAGAAAAAGTTTTCGAAGGTGTTAAAGATAAATCAATTAAAACAGAATATCCTGAAGAGCTAGCTGATTTGATTGTTTTAACTTTGAATATTTGGATTGGGTTCCAAATTTCAATTTATTCAGTAGAAGAATTAAAGAGTAAAATGAAGTTCATTAAACTAACTTTTGAAGGTTTGGGAGTGCAGTTGATTACTGATGAAATGATGGAGGTGATTTTCCAATTATTTGATCATTTAAAAGGTGTTAAATAAATTTTAAGTATTGATATTTTAAAAAATACCATACTATAGATATGGTATTAAAAATTTCATTATACATACCTTTAGTATGTTTATTTTTTAAATTTTAACATACCAGAAGTATGTAAGGTGCTTTTTGAATAGTGTAATTAATATTAAGAAAATTTTTTGGAGGAAAAATCTATGTTGTCGCTTATTAAAATTGAATTAAATAAAGTTTCAAAATCTAAATTATTTTGTGCTTGGTTAGGTACTATATTTATAGTACTAGGTATTACAGGAATCATAATCATGGGGTTAGGTACTGATAATAAACTGGGAGATTTTGTTGGACAGAATGCCAATAATATTAGAATTACTGATAAATGGGGAAGTTGGGCAATTGCAACATCATTGTTTGCATCTTTATTTACCAAAGCAGCATTTTTGATTTTTGAATCTTATTTATTGTCTACGATTATTATTGATGAATTTAAACGAAGAACAATTTTTCAGTTGTTTTCCTACCCTGTTTCTAAAATAAAATTATTATGGGGGAAAGTTCTTGCAGTAATTCTGATATCATTTATTGTTCATTTTACTGCACATTTAGTTATTCAATTATTAATTAAATTAGTAGCAGTTTTAACCGAATCAAATTATATCCCAATAGCTAATCAAATGATTAACTTAGCTGGAATTACGGTTGGAACAGTATTAATAGGTATACTACCTTTTGTTTTAGGTATTATTAGGCATTCAATAGCTATAACAATGCTTTCAGGACTTGGTTTAGCAGCATTACTTTCGAATGTAAGTCCAGGTAGTTTAACTAATAATTTTGTTGATAACTTATTCTTCTTAATATTTGCTAGTTTCATAAGTTTAATGATTGTTTCATTTTCAATTTATACTATTTCAAGAAAAGATATTAATATCAAGTAGTATAGCTAAATTTAATAGAAGGAAAGTGCTAATTTTGTGATGATTTATTTAAACGAAGAGACTGTATAAGTTGGAATTTATGCTTCTGAAGAAAAAGCTCTCACATTAAAATCCGACATTGAAGGCGAGGTATAGAGATGGGAAATATTGTTGAAATAAAAGAACTTTTTAAAACTATTGCTAAGGAAGAAATTTTAAGTGGTATTAACTTACAAATTTCTGAAGGAGAAATCTATGGATTTTTAGGACCAAATGGCGCAGGGAAAACAACTTTAATGAAATGCATGTTATCCTTATCAACTGTTACATCTGGTAGTATTGAAATCTTTGGAAAAAATTTACAAGATCACAGAGAGGAGATTCTAAGTCAGGTTGGAAGTGTTATTGAAACACCAATTTTTTATGATAATTGCACTGCAAAAGAAATTTTAGAAATTCACGCTCAGTATATGGGGAAAAATATTATTGAATCAGATATAATAAGAGTCTTAAGAATGGTCGGATTAAAGAATACAACTAAAAAAGTAAAAGATTTTTCGTTAGGAATGAGGCAAAGGCTTGGTTTAGCTCGTGCCTTTCTAACAAAACCTAAATTGTTAATTTTAGATGAGCCAATCAATGGTTTAGATCCAATAGGAATTCAAGAAATTCGAAATCTTTTGTTGTCGCTTTCTAAGGAGCATGGAATTACAATACTAATATCGAGTCATATATTATCGGAAATTTCACAGATAGCAGATAAGATTGGTGTTATCAAAAATGGACAAATGCTAGAACAGGTCTCTATGAAAGAGCTTAGGAGAGAGAATATTGACTTAGAAGAATATTTTATGTCACATTTTCTAAATGAAATTTAAGAATTATGAGGTAGATTAGGAATGAAACAATTGACAAAGTACCATAAGAAGTCTTTTTATACTTTCATGATTTTTAATATACTAGTTCCTTTAACTAATATTGCTTTTGCTTATTCTATTAAAATTATAATTGATAGTGGAATGTCCCAAAATAGGGAAGCTCTAACCCAAGCGATACTAATAGGTGCTATCGTAATATTTATCTATGCCAGTCTTAATTTTATATCCCTTCGATTAAGAAATAAACTTGTTAGGCAGATTATGTCAAGATACAAAAATAAGGTGTTTAAATCTATTTTAGATAGGGATTATAGAGAATTTTCTAAGGAAAAATCAGGGAAATTTATTTCAATATTAACTGAGAACATGAAGAAAATTGAGCAGGATTATTTGCACCAGTATTTTAATATTTCAAAAAATATTTCCTTAATGATTTTCTCACTAGTAGCCATGTTTATAGGTAATTGGTTTTTGACCTTATTAGTTATCATTGCTAGTATTATTCCAATGATGATATCAGGATTTATTGGGCAAAAATCAGCTTCACTTCAAAAAAGAGCTATGATTGCCGATCAGAAGTATTTAGCTAAGGTTAAAGATATTTTAGCAGGGTTTCTAGTTATAAAGAGTTTTAATGTGAAAGAGGCTATCGGTCAAGATTACAAAAACGAAAGCGAAAAATTGGATGAGATATATTTCATCAAAGGGAAATTTGATGTTTTATCTAATGTTATTTCTCAACTTTCAGGGATGATTGTTTTTTTAGTAGCCTTTGGTGGAGGAATGTATCTGGTCTTCGGTGGGCATACCACAATTGGGAGTGTTACAGCTATTGTTCAACTAGTCAATTTTGTAGTAATGCCACTAAATGAAATTGGTATGGGAATGAGTAAATTACGTGAAGGTCAGGCTACACTGAATTCATTTGAGGTAAAAGATGTAATCGAACTTCAAACTGGTAAAACGAAAGAATATTTTGATGATGTCATTTCTTTTTCAAATGTAGATTTTTCCTACCCTAATGCTGAGGAAAAGATTTTTAATAATTTATCTTTACAGATCAAAAAGGGGGGGAAAATTGCAATAGTAGGTATGTCAGGTAGTGGAAAATCAACTTTACTCAATCTATTACTGCGTTTCTATGATGTAACAAGTGGGTATATCTCAATTGATAATCAAGATTTGCAAGCTATTTCAGCAGAGAGCCTTTATAACTTAATGACTATTGTTCAGCAAGATGTTTATATCTTTGATGATACTTTAAAAGCAAATATTACCCTTAGTCAATCCTTTACTGAAGATGATATAAAAAAAGCTGTACAGCAGTCTGGCTTAGAAAGTTATATTTTAGAAAATGAATTAGGTCTACAAACTTCATGTGGCGAGAATGGATCAAATCTATCTGGGGGAGAAAGACAGAGACTTAGTATTGCGCGTGCTTTAATTCGAAAAACACCAATCTTATTATTAGATGAGGCTACCTCGTCTTTAGATAATAAAGTTACTACTGAAATTGAAAATTCAATTTTAGAAATTCAAGATTTGACGGTTCTTGTTGTTACGCATAAGTTAAATAAGAGCATGTTGAAAAAATACGATAGAATTCTTTTTATGAAAAATGGAGTTATTGTTGAAGATGGTTCTTTTGATAACTTGATGGATAGGAAAGGTGAATTTTATAAATTGGTTGAGTTGAGTGTGTAATTCTCTTTCGTTTTATGGTATAATAAGCATTGTATTTATTGTATATGAATCTGGAGAAAAAATCAAAGATATTTTTGAAGGATAATATGAGAACAAGGGAGAATATATGACCTTAGAATGGGAAGAATTTCTAGATCCTTACATTCAAGCTGTTGGTGAGTTAAAGATTAAACTTCGTGGTATTCGGAAGCAATATCGTAAGCAAAATAAGCATTCTCCTATTGAGTTTGTGACTGGTCGAGTCAAGCCGATTGAGAGCATCAGGGAAAAAATGGCTCGGCGTGGCATTACTTATGCGACCTTGGAACACGATTTGCAAGATATTGCTGGTTTGCGTGTGATGGTTCAGTTTGTAGATGACGTTAAGGAAGTAGTGGAGATTTTGCGCAAGCGTCAAGATATGCGGATTATACAGGAGCGAGATTACATTACTCATCGAAAGGCTTCAGGCTATCGTTCCTATCATGTGGTAGTAGAATATACGGTTGATACCATCAATGGAGCCAAGACCATTTTGGCGGAAATTCAGATTCGTACTTTGGCCATGAATTTCTGGGCAACGATAGAACATTCTCTCAACTACAAGTACCAAGGGGATTTCCCAGAGGAAATTAAAAAGAGACTGGAAATTACTGCCAAAATTGCCCATCAGTTGGATGAAGAAATGGGTAAAATACGTGATGATATCCAAGAAGCCCAGGCACTTTTTGATCCTTTGAGTAGAAAATTAAATGACGGTGTAGGAAACAGTGACGATACAGATGAAGAATACAGGTAAGCGAATTGACCTGATAGCAAATAGAAAACCGCAGAGTCAAAGGGTTTTGTATGAATTGCGAGATCGTTTGAAGAGAAATCAGTTTATACTCAATGATACGAATCCAGATATCGTTATTTCCATTGGTGGGGACGGTATGCTCTTGTCGGCCTTTCATAAGTACGAAAACCAGCTTGACAAGGTCCGCTTCATTGGTGTTCACACTGGACATTTGGGCTTCTATACGGACTACCGTGATTTTGAGTTGGACAAGCTAGTGACTAATTTGCAGCTAGATACTGGAGCAAGAGTCTCTTACCCTGTTCTAAATGTGAAGGTCTTTCTTGAAAATGGTGAAGTGAAGATTTTTAGAGCATTAAATGAAGCCAGTATCCGCAGGTCTGATCGAACCATGGTGGCGGATGTTGTGATTAACGGTGTCCACTTTGAACGTTTTCGTGGAGATGGGCTAACAGTTTCGACACCGACTGGTAGTACAGCCTATAACAAGTCGCTTGGTGGAGCTGTTTTACACCCAACCATTGAAGCTTTGCAATTAACGGAAATTGCTAGCCTTAACAATCGTGTTTATCGAACGCTGGGTTCGTCCATTATTGTTCCAAAGAAGGATAAGATTGAACTTATCCCGACGAGAAACGATTACCATACTATTTCGGTTGACAATAGTGTGTATTCTTTCCGCAATATCGAGCGAATCGAGTATCAAATTGATCATCATAAGATTCACTTTGTTGCGACTCCTAGCCATACCAGTTTCTGGAACCGTGTTAAGGATGCTTTCATCGGCGAGGTGGATGAATGAGGTTTGAATTTATAGCAGATGAGCATGTCAAGGTTAAGACCTTTTTGAAAAAGCACGAGGTTTCTAAAGGACTTTTGGCCAAGATTAAGTTTCGAGGTGGTGCAATTCTGGTCAATGACCAAACGAAAAATGCAACTTATTTATTGGACGTTGGAGACCGCGTTACTATCGATATTCCTGCTGAGGAAGGCTTTGAAACTCTGGAAACTATCGAGCGTCCATTAGACATTCTCTATGAAGATGACCATTTTCTAGTCTTGAATAAACCCTATGGAGTGACTTCTATTCCTAGTGTCAATCACTCCAATACCATTGCCAATTTTATCAAGGGTTACTATGTCAAGCAAAATTATGAAAATCAGCAGGTTCACATTGCGACTAGACTTGATAGGGACACTTCTGGCTTGATGCTTTTTGCCAAGCACGGTTATGCCCATGCACGATTGGACAAGCAGTTGCAGAAGAAATCTATCGAGAAACGCTACTTTGCTTTGGTTAAAGGAGATGGGCATTTGGAGCCGGAGGGAGAAATTATTGCCCCGATTGCGCGTGATGAAGACTCCATTATTACCAGAAGAGTGGCTAAAGGTGGAAAGTATGCCCATACATCATATAAGATTGTAGCATCTTATGGGAATATTCACCTGGTCGACATTCGCCTGCACACTGGACGTACCCACCAAATCCGAGTCCATTTTTCTCATATCGGTTTTCCTTTGTTAGGAGATGATTTGTATGGTGGTAGTCTGGACGACGGCATCCAACGTCAGGCCCTGCATTGCCATTACCTATCCTTTTATCATCCGTTTTTAGAGCAAGATTTGCAGTTAGAAAGTCCCTTGCCGGATGATTTTAGTAATCTTATTACTCAGTTATCAACTAATACTCTATAAAAACTAATTCAGAGTATAATTATTATCTTAAAGGAGAAAACTCATGGAAGTTTTTGAAAGTCTCAAAGCCAACCTGGTTGGTAAAAATGCTCGTATCGTTCTGCCTGAAGGGGAAGAGCCACGTATTCTTCAAGCGACAAAACGCTTGGTAAAAGAAACAGAAGTAATTCCTGTTTTGCTTGGAAATCCTGAAAAAATTAAAATTTATCTTGAAATTGAAGGTATTGAAGATGGTTATGAAGTCATTGACCCTCAACACTATCCTCAATTTGAAGAAATGGTTACTGCTTTAGTGGAGCGTCGTAAGGGCAAAATGTCTGAAGAAGATGCACGCAAGGTTTTGGTCGAAGATGTCAACTATTTTGGTGTTATGTTGGTATACTTGGGCTTGGTTGATGGAATGGTATCAGGTGCGATTCACTCAACTGCTTCAACAGTTCGCCCAGCCCTTCAAATCATCAAAACTCGTCCAAATGTTACTCGTACTTCAGGTGCCTTCCTCATGGTTCGTGGTACGGAACGTTACCTATTTGGTGACTGTGCTATCAATATCAATCCAGATGCAGAAGCCTTGGCTGAAATTGCAATCAACTCAGCAATCACAGCTAAGATGTTTGGGATCGAGCCTAAAATTGCTATGCTAAGCTATTCTACTAAAGGTTCTGGGTTTGGTGAAAGCGTTGATAAGGTAGTAGAAGCAACTAAAATTGCTCACGACTTGCGTCCTGACCTTGAAATCGATGGTGAGTTGCAATTTGATGCGGCCTTTGTTCCCGAAACTGCAGCTTTGAAAGCTCCTGGAAGTACAGTAGCTGGTCAAGCAAATGTCTTTGTCTTCCCAGGTATCGAAGCAGGAAATATTGGTTACAAGATGGCCGAACGCCTTGGTGGTTTTGCGGCTGTAGGACCTGTTTTGCAAGGTTTGAACAAGCCAGTTAACGACCTCTCTCGTGGATGTAATGCGGATGATGTCTACAAGTTGACCCTTATCACAGCAGCTCAAGCAGTTCATCAATAAGATTTAGTCCTCTTTCCCTTGGAAAGAGGCTTTTTATACTCAATGAAAATCAAAGAGCAAACTAGGAAACTAGCCGCAGGCTGCTCAAAGCACTGCTTTGAGGTTGTAGATAAGACTGACGAAGTCAGCTCAAAACACTGTTTTGAGGTTGTGGATAGAACTGACGAAGTCAGTAACATATATACGGCAAGGCGACGTTGACGTGGTTTGAATTTGATTTTCGAAGAGTATTAATACTAGGAAAAGGACAGTTAGAATCTTCTGTGTTATACTAGAGATATGTTAGATTTGAAAGAATACGGTATTGTCATGTGGCCGGAGGAGAAGATTGTTTCTTTTCGTGAGAAACTTCTCGCTTGGTATGATGAAAACAAAAGAGATTTACCCTGGCGTAGAAGTAAAAATCCTTATCATATCTGGGTGTCTGAAATCATGCTCCAGCAGACTAGGGTGGATACGGTTATTCCATATTACGAACGATTCTTGGACTGGTTTCCAGCTGTTGGAAGTCTGGCGAATGCCCCTGAAGAGCGTTTGTTGAAGGCTTGGGAAGGTTTGGGTTATTATTCTCGAGTTCGTAATATGCAGGCTGCAGCCCAGCAGATTATGACTGACTTTGGTGGTCAATTTCCAAATACCTATGAAGGAATTTCCAGTTTGAAAGGAATTGGCCCTTACACAGCAGGAGCCATTTCTAGTATTGCTTTTAACTTGCCTGAGCCAGCTGTAGATGGTAATGTTATGCGAGTGCTAGCGCGTCTGTTTGAAGTCAACCACGATATTGGCATTCCAAGTAATCGCAAAATTTTTCAGGTAATGATGGAAATCTTGATTGATCCGGATCGTCCGGGTGACTTTAATCAAGCTTTGATGGACTTGGGATCAGATATTGAGGCGCCTGTAAATCCCAGACCAGAAGAAAGCCCAGTTAGGGACTTTAGTGCGGCATATCAGAATGGCACAATGGACCGTTATCCAATCAAGGCTCCCAAGAAAAAGCCAGTTCCCATTTATCTCAAAGCCTTAGTTGTGAAAAATACTCAGGGACAATTTTTACTTGAAAAAAATGAAAGTGAAAAGCTATTGGCAGGTTTTTGGCATTTCCCATTGATAGAAGTTGATAACTTTTCGCAAGAAGAGCAGTTTGACCTCTTTCATCAGGTTGCAGAAGAAAATGTGAACTTTGGTCCCAGTCCAGAAGAGAGTTTCCAGCAGGACTATGACCTAGATGTTGATTGGTTTGATATTTGTTTTGAGACTGTCAAGCATGTCTTTAGTCATCGCAAGTGGCATGTTCAAATTGTAGCAGGTCAGGTGACTGACTTCCATGAGTTTTCAGATAGGG
The DNA here is from genome assembly GCF_009496205.1 of Streptococcus mitis. Classification (GTDB taxonomy): domain Bacteria; phylum Bacillota; class Bacilli; order Lactobacillales; family Streptococcaceae; genus Streptococcus; species Streptococcus mitis_BN. The sequence goes on along the minus strand of NZ_WIJO01000015.1, from coordinate 26,346 downwards.
AAGTTCGCTGGCTTTCACCAAAAGAGTTTAAGAATTACCCACTTGCTAAACCCCAACAAAAAATCTGGCAGGCCTATGCAAAAGGCCAAGTTAGACAGTAGCAAAGACTAGCTATTGTGTTTTCTTGTTATTTTTTTGATATAATAGTAGAGAAAAAGGTGAACAAATGAAAAAAATATTAATTGTAGATGATGAAAAACCAATCTCGGATATTATCAAGTTTAATATGACCAAGGAAGGTTACGAGGTTGTAACTGCTTTTAACGGTCGTGAAGCGCTAGAACAATTTGAAGCAGAGCAACCAGATATTATTATTCTGGATTTGATGCTTCCCGAAATTGATGGTTTAGAAGTTGCAAAGACTATTCGTAAGACTAGTAGTGTACCTATTATCATGCTGTCAGCTAAAGACAGTGAGTTTGATAAGGTTATCGGTTTAGAGCTTGGGGCGGATGACTATGTGACAAAACCCTTCTCAAATCGTGAGTTGCAGGCGCGTGTTAAAGCTCTTCTTCGTCGTACGGACTTGGTTTCTGTAGATAATCAAGAGTCAGATGAAAAGAAAACCCAACCTTTGCAAATTGGGGACTTGGAGATTGTACCAGATGCCTATGTGGCTAAAAAATATGGTGAAGAACTAGACTTGACCCACCGTGAATTTGAACTTTTGTACCACTTGGCTTCTCATATTGGTCAAGTGATTACCCGTGAACACTTGCTTGAAACGGTCTGGGGGTATGATTATTTCGGAGATGTTCGGACTGTTGACGTAACTATCAGACGTTTGCGTGAGAAGATTGAAGATACACCTAGTCGTCCAGAGTATATCCTAACACGTCGTGGTGTTGGTTATTATATGAGAAATAATGATTGAATTGATTAGAAAAAATATTCTTACTAGTGATTTTATCTTCATTTTAATTTTATTGGGTTTTATCTTGATTGTTACCTTGCTTTTGCTAGAAAATCGGCGAGATAATATTCGGTTGAAGCAAATCAATCAAAAGGTAAAAGACTTGATTGCAGGAGATTATTCTCAGGTATTGGATATGCAGGGAAGCTCTGAAATTACCAATATTACCAATAATCTCAATGATTTATCAGAAGTAATCCGTTTGACCCAAGAAAATCTTGAACAAGAGAGTAAACGATTACACAGTATCCTCTCTTACATGACGGATGGAGTCCTCGCGACCAATCGTCGTGGTAAGATTACTATGATTAATGACATGGCTAAGAAACAGCTAGGTGTTCAGAAGGAAGAGGTTCTCAATAAAAGTATTCTAGAATTGCTTCAGATTGAAGATGAGTATGAACTTCGTGATTTGATTACCCAAGTTCCTGAGCTTATGATTGATTCTCAGGATGACAATGGTGAATATCTGAGCCTTCGTGTACGTTTTGCCTTGGTTCGTCGTGAGTCTGGATTTATCTCTGGTTTGGTTGCTGTTTTACACGATACGACGGAGCAGGAGAAGGAGGAGCGCGAACGGAGACTCTTTGTTTCCAACGTTAGTCATGAGTTACGGACGCCTCTGACTAGTGTAAAATCCTATCTTGAAGCCTTGGATGAGGGGGCCTTGTCAGAACCTGTCGCTCCAGACTTTATCAAGGTGTCTCTAGACGAAACCAACCGTATGATGCGGATGGTAACAGATCTTCTCCATCTTTCACGGATTGATAATGCAACTAGTCACCTAGATGTGGAACTGATTAACTTCACAGCCTTTATTACCTTTATTCTTAACCGCTTTGATAAGATGAGGGGATCAGACGAAGAAAAGAAATATGAATTGGTTAGAGATTATCCGATTACGTCTGTCTGGATTGAAATTGATACAGACAAGATGACGCAGGTGATTGATAATATTCTCAACAATGCCATTAAATATTCTCCAGATGGTGGAAAAATCACAGTGACCATGAAGACGACTGATGATCAGATGATTTTATCCATCTCAGACCAAGGATTGGGTATTCCTAAGCAGGATTTGCCACGTATCTTTGACCGTTTCTACCGTGTGGATCGTGCTAGAAGCCGTGCTCAAGGTGGAACAGGGCTAGGACTGTCTATCGCTAAAGAAATTATCAAACAACATAATGGTTTTATTTGGGCCAAGAGTATATATGGTAAGGGATCAACCTTTACCATTGTGCTCCCTTATGATAAGGATGCAGTGAAGGAAGAAGTATGGGAGGACGAAATAGAAGACCAGAATGAGTGAAACAGGCTTTAAATACAGTATTTTAGCGTCGGGTTCCAGTGGAAATTCCTTTTATCTGGAAACGCCAAAAAAGAAACTTTTAGTGGATGCAGGCTTATCTGGTAAGAAAATCACCAGCCTACTTGCTGAAATAAATCGCAAACCAGAGGACTTGGATGCCATCTTGATTACGCATGAGCATTCTGACCATATTCATGGAGTGGGTGTTTTGGCTCGCAAGTATGGTATGGATTTGTACGCCAATGAAAAGACCTGGCAGGCTATGGAAAATAGCAAGTATCTTGGCAAGGTGGATGCCTCGCAAAAGCATATTTTTGAAATGGGCAAAACCAAAACATTTGGAGATATTGATATTGAGAGTTTTGGTGTTAGCCATGATGCGGTCGCACCGCAGTTCTATCGCTTTATGAAGGATGACAAGAGTTTTGTCCTTTTGACAGATACAGGTTATGTTAGTGACCGTATGGCAGGAATTGTCGAGAATGCAGATGGCTATCTTATCGAGTCCAACCATGATGTAGAGATTTTGCGAGCAGGTTCTTACGCTTGGCGACTCAAACAACGAATCCTATCGGATCTGGGTCACCTTTCTAACGAGGACGGTGCTGAAGCTATGATTCGGACGCTAGGAAATCGCACTAAGAAAATCTATCTTGGTCACTTGTCTAAGGAAAACAATATCAAGGAACTGGCTCACATGACCATGGTCAATCAGTTAGCTCAAGCAGATCTAGGAGTAGGAGTGGATTTTCAAGTTTACGATACGTCTCCAGACACTGCAACACCTTTAACGGATATATAAAAATGAACACCAAGTGGTGTTCATTTTTAATGAATCGTAGTTTTAAATTTATGCTATAATAAATTCATAAGCGATTATAATGGAGAAATATAAATTGAAGAAGACTTGGACATTTTCAGATTACTATGACACAATCATATTATTATTAGCATTGATATCTGTGGTGCTAGTTATTTTTGGATTTATGGATGTTATAGATTTGCATAATCCGCCTTACAATATTATTGATTTAATGATTTGGATAGTGTTTATAGTAGACTATCTATGGCGTTTCTTTACTAGTAAAGAAAAATTTCGTTTCATTATTGATAATATTTTTGATTTATTGGCAATCCTTCCATCAAATGCTATTTTTACAGTTTTCCGTTTGGGACGTATTTTTCGTTTAGCAAAATTAACAAAATTAGTTAAACTTACAAGGTTATTAAGAATAATTGGCTTAAGTGGAAAATTAGAAAGAAAAGCTAGTAGATTACTACGAACAAATGGCTTACTTTATATTCTTTATCTCAATTCCTTTATTGTCTTGCTGGGGAGTTCGATTTTATCCGTTGTTGAAGAAAAATCTTTCTCAGATAGTCTTTGGTGGTCTCTTGTAACTGTAACGACAGTGGGTTATGGGGATATTATTCCTACTTCAATTTTTGGTAAATGGTTAGCTGTTTTATTAATGCTTGTCGGTATTGGAACAATAGGAATGTTAACGAGTGCCTTGACGAACTTTTTTGTAAAAGATAATCCAGATGAACAGATAAAACTTGATAAACTTCAAGATGAATTGTCTAGTCAGAGAATATTACTAGAGAAACAATCCGAGAAGATAGAAGAACTACATAGAATGATACAAGACTTAGTTGAAAAAATATAATAAAGGTGAGACAAAATAAAACTTGATTCGAGGAGGAATCAAGTAAGTCTTGATACAATAAAACGCATAATATCAAGGTTTTCTGGCACCTTACATTATGCGTTTTTGTGATTTTAAGACTTGTTAGCTGATTTTTTACAATCCTGCAAATTCTTTGATTTCTTGTGCTGACATTGAAGAGTCGCAACGGACAATGATTTGTCCATCTGCAATGTGAACGAAGCCTGGTACGGTTGGAATTCCATAGCGTGAGCGGAATGCTTGCAACTCATTGAGTTGGCTTGGTTCTTCACTGTTGATGAAGTAGATGTGAGCTTTGGTTTCAGCTACGACACCTGCCAATGTACCTGCAAATTTACGGCAGTAAGGGCAAGTTTTGCGACCGATAAAGAAGGTTGCAGTTTCTTTTTTATCAAGAGCTTCTTGCGCACGCGCAACTGTAGTGACTTCAAGGTCTTTGATATTATCTAAAAATTGTTCCATGAGATTACCTCGCTTTCATTGATAAGTCTAGTATGCCATAAAGTTTCTAAAATTGCTTAGATTTGATACGAAAAAAAGATGAGATTGGTTGGTCTCATCTTTTATAGGGCTTTATTTTACAAAAGCATTGATTTCTGCTTCGATGTTAGCGATTTTAGCTTGTGATTCTTCGTTGGTTTCACCTACAACTGCAATGTAGAACTTGATTTTTGGTTCTGTACCTGAAGGGCGAACAGCAATCCATGAACCGTCAGCAAGTGTGTATTTCAAAACATCACTTGGAGGAGTTGTTAAGTTTGTAACGGTACCGTCAGCAGCAGTAGCAGTTTGAGCTTTGAAGTCTTCTACGACAGTGATAGCTGTTGCGTTCCATTCTTTTGGAGCATTGTTGCGGAATTTAGCCATGATCGCTTTGATTTGTTCAGCACCATCGACACCAGAAAGGGTAACAGAGATAGTTTTTTCTGCGTAGTAGCCGTACTCTTTGTAGATTTCTTCGATACCGTCAGCAAGTGTCAAACCACGTGAACGATAGTAGGCAGCAAGTTCAGCAACGACTAGAACAGCTTGGATAGCGTCTTTATCACGTACGAATGGTTTAATCAAGTAACCGAAGCTTTCTTCAAATCCCATCATGTAAGTGTGATTGTGTTTTTCTTCGAATTCTTGGATTTTTTCAGCGATGAATTTGAAACCAGTCAAGACGTTGAACATAGTTGCGCCGTAGCTTTCAGCAATCTTCGTTACCAAGTCAGTTGATACGATAGATTTGCAGAGTGCTGCATTTTCAGGCAGAGTTCCAGCATTTTTGTGGGCTTCCAAGATGTATTTAGCCATGATAGCACCGATTTGGTTACCTGAAAGGTTGAGGTAGCTACCATCTTTTTGAAGAACTTCAACACCAACACGGTCAGCATCAGGGTCAGTTGCCACAAGAACATCTGCACCAACTTGACGACCAAGTTCTTCAGCAAGAGCAAAAGCTGCTTGGCTTTCTGGGTTTGGAGATTTTACAGTTGAAAAGTCAGGGTCAGCAGTTGCTTGCGCTTCAACGACTTGAACAGAGTCAAATCCTGCTTGGGCAAGAGCACGACGAGCCAACATTTCACCAGTACCATGAAGTGGTGTGTAGACAATTTTCATGTCTTTACCGAATTCTTCAATCAAGGCTGGGTTGATGTTTACGTCCTTAACCTCTTTAAGGTATTCTACATCAACAGCTTCGCCGATAACTTCAATTAAGCCAGAAGCTTTTTCAGCTTCCACATCAGCAACTTCAACTGCAAATGGGTTTTCGATTGCACGGATATATGTAGTCAAAGCGTCTGCATCGTGTGGAGGCATTTGTCCACCGTCTTCACCGTAAACTTTGTAACCATTAAATGGAGCAGGATTGTGGCTAGCTGTGACCATGATACCTGCGAAACAGTTGAGGTGACGAACTGCAAATGATAGTTCTGGAGTTGGACGAAGGCTTTCAAATACATAAGATTTGATACCATGTTTAGCAAGAACTGCCGCAGATTCAAAGGCAAACTCAGGTGAGAAGTGACGGCTATCGTAGGCAATTGCCACACCACGTTCTTTTTCATTTCCACCTTTTGATTCAATCAAACGAGCCAATCCTTCAGTAGCTTGGCGAACAACGTAGATGTTGATGCGGTTTGTACCAGCACCAATCAGGCCACGCATACCTGCAGTACCAAATTCAAGATTTGTATAGAAGGCATCTTCCTTCGTTTTTTCATCCATATTTTCCAAATCTTGACGAAGGTAGTCAGGAAGCTCCGCAAAATCAACCCATTTCTGGTAATTTTCTTGGTAAGACATTGAAATTCTCCTTTTTGTAAATTGTTTTAACCGTTCACATTATAGCACTTTTTAGCGTTTTAGTAAAACGGTAGCATAATTTTCAGAAAAGTGGTGTCATATGCCGGTTTATCAAGTCTTGAATGGCTTAGGGAAACATGCTATACTACTTATATGATTATTTTACAAGCTAATAAAATTGAACGTTCTTTTGCAGGAGAGGTTCTTTTTGATAATATCAATCTACAGGTTGATGAACGTGATAGGATTGCCCTTGTTGGGAAAAATGGTGCAGGTAAGTCTACTCTTTTGAAGATTTTGGTTGGAGAAGAGGAGCCAACTAGTGGAGAAATCAATAAGAAAAAAGATATTTCTCTGTCTTACCTAGCTCAAGATAGCCGTTTTGAGTCTGAAAATACCATCTACGATGAGATGCTTCATGTCTTTGATGACTTGCGTCGAACGGAGAAACAACTTCGTCAGATGGAGCTAGAGATGGGTGAAAAGTCTGGTGATGATTTGGATAAACTGATGTCAGATTACGACCGCTTATCTGAGAATTTTCGCCAAGCAGGTGGCTTTACCTATGAAGCTGATATTCGAGCGATTTTAAATGGATTCAAGTTTGATGAGTCTATGTGGCAGATGAAAATTGCCGAGCTTTCTGGTGGTCAAAATACTCGTCTGGCTCTTGCTAAAATGCTCCTTGAAAAGCCCAATCTCTTAGTCTTGGACGAGCCAACCAACCACTTGGATATTGAAACCATTGCTTGGCTAGAAAATTACTTGGTAAACTATAGTGGTGCCCTCATTATCGTCAGCCACGACCGTTATTTCTTGGACAAGGTTGCGACGATTACGCTAGATTTGACCAAGCATTCTTTGGATCGCTATGTGGGTAATTACTCTCGTTTTGTGGAATTAAAGGAGCAGAAGCTAGCTACTGAAGAAAAAAACTATGAAAAGCAACAAAAGGAAATCGCTGCTCTGGAAGACTTTGTCAATCGCAATCTAGTTCGAGCTTCAACGACTAAACGTGCCCAATCTCGTCGTAAACAACTGGAAAAAATGGATCGTTTGGACAAGCCGGAAGCTGGCAAGAAATCAGCCAATATGACCTTCCAGTCTGAAAAAACGTCGGGTAATGTTGTTTTGACTGTTGAAAATTCGGCTATTGGCTATGATGGGGAAGTATTGTCAGAGCCTATCAACCTAGACCTTCGTAAGATGAATGCTGTTGCGATTGTTGGTCCCAATGGTATTGGCAAGTCAACCTTTATCAAATCAATCGTGGATCAGATTCCGTTTATCAAGGGAGAAAAGCGATTTGGGGCCAATGTTGAGGTGGGTTACTATGACCAAACCCAAAGCAAGCTGACACCAAATAATACTGTATTGGATGAACTCTGGAATGATTTTAAACTGACACCGGAAGTTGAAATCCGCAACCGTCTAGGTGCTTTCCTTTTCTCAGGAGATGACGTTAAAAAATCAGTCGGCATGCTGTCAGGTGGCGAGAAAGCTCGTTTGCTTTTGGCTAAACTCTCTATGGAAAACAATAATTTTTTGATTCTGGATGAGCCGACCAACCACTTGGATATTGATAGCAAGGAAGTGCTAGAAAATGCCTTGATTGATTTCGATGGAACTCTTCTATTTGTCAGCCACGACCGTTACTTTATCAATCGTGTAGCAACTCATGTTTTGGAATTGTCTGAGAATGGCTCGACTCTCTACCTTGGAGACTACGACTACTATGTTGATAAAAAGGCTGAAATGGAAGTCAGTCAGATAGAGGAAACTTCAACCAGCAATCAAGCAAAAGAAGCAAGCCCAGTTAATGACTATCAAGCTCAGAAAGAAAGTCAAAAAGAAGTTCGTAAGCTCATGCGACAAATTGAAAGTTTAGAAGCTGAAATCGAAGAGCTAGAAAGTCAAAGTCAAGTCATTTCTGAACAAATGTTGGAAACAAACGATGCCGGCGAACTCATGGAATTGCAGGCTGAGCTGGACAAAATCAGCAATCGTCAGGAAGAAGCTATGCTTGAGTGGGAAGAATTGTCAGAGCAGGTGTAAGATGGAAAATCTTGGAAAAGTATTTCGTGAATTTCGGACAAGTGGAAATTATTCTTTAAAGGAGGCCGCAGGAGAGTCCTGTTCAACCTCTCAGTTATCTCGCTTTGAGCTTGGGGAGTCTGACCTAGCAGTCTCACGTTTCTTTGAGATTTTGGATAATATTCATGTCACAATCGAAAATTTCATGGACAAGGCAAGGAATTTTCACAATCATGAACATGTTGCTATGATGGGACAAATTATCCCGCTTTACTACTCAAATGATATTGCAGGTTTTCAAAAGATTCAAAGAGAACAACTTGAAAAAGCTAAGAGTTCGACAAATCCCCTCTATTTTGAGCTGAACTGGATTTTGTTGCAAGGTCTGATTTGTCAAAGAGATTCGAGTTATCATATGGAGCAGGATGATTTAGATAAGGTAGCAGATTATCTCTTCAAAACAGAAGAATGGACCATGTATGAGTTGATTCTTTTCGGTAACCTCTATAGTTTCTACGATGTAGACTATGTCACTCGGATTGGTAGAGAAGTCATGGAGAGGGAGGAATTTTATCAAGAGATTGGTCGCCATAAGAGATTGGTTTTGATTTTGGCCCTCAATTGTTACCAGCATTGTTTAGAGCATCTTTCTTTTGACAATGCAAGCTATTTTGAGACTTATACAGAGAAGATTATTGGTAAAAACATTAGTCTGTATGAACGAAATATTTTACATTACCTAAAAGGCTTTGCCTTGTACCAAAAAGGACAGTGTAAAGAAGGTTGTAAGCAAATGCAAGAGGCCATGCATATTTTTGACGTGCTAGATCTTCCAGAGCAAGTAGCCTACTATCAGGAACACTACAAAAAATTTATCAAAGATTAATTTTCCCAAATAAGGGAAAAATGAAAAAGCTCCTTTCGGTTTTGATACAATAGTTTCAAAATTTGAGAGGAGTTTTTATATGAATCGCTATGCAGTACAGTTGATTAGTCGCGGAGCTGTTAACAAGATAGGGAATATGCTCTATGATTATGGAAATAGTGTCTGGTTGGCTTCCATGGGGGCCATAGGCCAGACTGTTTTAGGAATGTATCAGATTTCTGAACTCGTCACATCTATTCTCGTAAATCCCTTTGGCGGAGTCATTTCAGACCGTTTTTCTCGTCGTAAGATTTTAATGGCGGCAGACCTTGTTTGTGGGATTCTTTGTCTGGCTATTTCTTTTATAAGGAATGACAGCTGGATGATTGGAGCTTTGATTTTTGCCAATATTGTTCAGGCTATTGCTTTTGCCTTTTCTAGACCAGCAAATAAGGCCATTATCACCGAATTGGTAGAGAAGGATGAACTGGTCCTCTACAATTCTCGTTTGGAGTTGGTCTTGCAGGTTGTCAGCGTGAGTTCTCCTGTACTTTCTTTTCTTGTTTTACAATTCTCAAGTCTCCATCTGACGCTCTTACTAGATGCTTTGACTTTTTTTATAGCATTTGTTCTAGTGGCCTTACTTCCAAAAGAAGAACCAATGGTTCAAGATAAGAAACTTTTTACTGGTAAAGATATTTTTGCAGATATCAAAGATGGCTTGCACTATATCTGGCATCAAAAAGAGATTTTCTTTCTCCTGTTAGTGGCTTCCAGCGTTAATTTCTTTTTTGCGGCTTTTGAGTTTTTGCTTCCTTTTTCAAATAAACTATATGGAGTAGAAGGAGCTTATGCGACTATCTTAACCATGGGTGCGATTGGCTCAATTATAGGAGCACTGATAGCAAATAAATTTAAATCAAGTATGAATACACTTTTGTTCTTATTGATTTTAACAGGAGTAGGAGTTTTCATGATGGGTTTGCCACTGCCCAATATTTTAACCTTTTCTGGAAACCTGATTTGTGAACTCTTTATGACGATTTTTAATATTCACTTCTTTACACAGGTACAGACCAAGATTGATGGAGAATATCTGGGTAGGGTATTGAGTACCATTTTTACACTGGCAATTCTCTTTATGCCGATTGCGAAAGGTTTGATGACCTTTCTTCCAAGTGTCCATCTTTATTCTTTCTTGATTATTGGACTTGGAGTTGTAGCCTTATCTTTCTTAGCTCTCGGATATGTTCGAACTCATTTTGAAAAAGAGACATAAGTTTGCTTGGACTTCAAAAATAATTCCAATCTAAGTGTTTTTTTCGCCCTTCTCGTTTGTGAGAAGGGCTTAATTTATGGTAAAATAGTTTTATGAATAAAAGAATGAATGAGTTGGTCGCCTTGCTCAATCGCTATGCGACTGAGTACTATACCAGCGATAATCCCTCGGTTTCAGACAGTGAGTATGATCGCCTTTACCGAGAGTTGGTCGAGTTAGAAACTGCCTATCCAGATCAAGTGCTAGCAGACAGTCCTACCCATCGTGTTGGTGGCAAGGTTTTAGATGGTTTTGAAAAATACAGTCATCAGTATCCTCTTTATAGTTTGCAGGATGCTTTTTCACGTGAGGAGCTTGAAGCTTTTGATGCGCGTGTTCGTAAGGAAGTGGCTCATCCGACCTATATTTGTGAGCTGAAAATCGATGGTTTGTCTATCTCGCTGACTTATGAAAAGGGGATTTTAGTTGTTGGTGCAACACGTGGAGACGGTTCTGTTGGGGAGAATATAACAGAAAATCTTAAGCGTGTTAAGGACATTCCTTTGACCTTGCCAGAAGAACTAGATATCACAGTTCGTGGGGAATGTTACATGCCACGCGCTTCTTTTGACCAGGTTAACCAAGCTCGCCAAGAAAATGGAGAGCCTGAATTTGCCAATCCTCGTAATGCGGCAGCAGGCACCCTGCGACAGTTGGATACAGCAGTAGTTGCCAAGCGCAATCTTGCGACTTTCCTCTATCAAGAAGCCAGCCCTTCAACTCGTGATAGTCAAGAAAAGGTTTTGAAGCACCTTGAACAACTAGGTTTTGTGGTCAATCCAAAGCGAATCTTGGCTGAAAATATAGATGAAATCTGGGATTTTATTCAAAAAGTAGGACAGGAACGGGAAAACCTGCCTTATGATATCGATGGAGTGGTAATCAAGGTAAACGACCTAGCAAGTCAAGAAGAACTTGGTTTTACCGTTAAGGCTCCAAAGTGGGCAGTGGCCTACAAGTTCCCAGCTGAAGAAAAAGAAGCTCAACTCTTATCAGTTGATTGGACAGTTGGCCGTACGGGTGTTGTAACCCCAACAGCCAATCTAACACCAGTACAACTAGCTGGTACAACTGTTAGCCGTGCGACCCTACACAATGTGGATTATATTGCTGAAAAAGATATCCGCAAAGACGACACGGTTATCGTCTATAAGGCTGGGGACATCATTCCTGCTGTTTTACGTGTAGTAGAGTCCAAACGGGTTTCTGAAGAAAAACTAGATATCCCTACAAACTGCCCAAGTTGTAACTCTGACTTGTTGCACTTTGAAGATGAAGTGGCTCTCCGTTGTATCAATCCGCGTTGCCCTGCTCAAATCATGGAAGGCTTGATTCACTTTGCTTCTCGTGATGCTATGAATATTACAGGCCTTGGTCCTTCTATTGTTGAGAAACTCTTTGCTGCCAATTTAGTAAAGGATGTGGCGGATATTTACCGTTTGAAAGAAGAAGATTTCCTCCTTTTAGAGGGGGTTAAGGAAAAGTCTGCTGCTAAACTGTATCAGGCCATCCAAGCATCTAAGGAAAATTCTGCTGAAAAGCTCTTGTTTGGTTTGGGCATTCGTCATGTCGGAAGCAAGGCCAGTCAGCTGTTACTTCAACATTTCCACTCGATTGAAAATCTGGCTCAGGCAGATTCAGATGAAGTGGCTAGTATTGAAAGTCTGGGTAGTGTGATTGCCAAGAGTCTTCAGACATATTTTGCGACAGAAGGCTCTGAAATTCTCCTCAAAGAATTGAAAGAAGCTGGGGTCAATCTGGACTATAAAGGACAGACGGTAGTGGCAGATGCGGCCTTGTCAGGTTTGACCGTTGTATTGACTGGAAAATTGGAACGGCTCAAGCGCTCAGAAGCTAAAAATAAACTCGAAAGTTTGGGTGCTAAAGTGACTGGCAGTGTTTCTAAAAAGACCGACCTCGTCGTGGCAGGTGCAGATGCTGGAAGTAAACTTCAAAAAGCACAAGAACTTGGTATTGAAGTTCGAGATGAAGCTTGGCTCGAAAGTTTGTAAAGAATAGTAGAAGGCTAGATGTTAGATAGTCTGAAACTGTCTATCCTGAAGTGTTTTGACATGAATTGAGTCTATCTTGAGTCAGAAATTAAATTGCTGAATCTATCAGCACCACATAAAAAATTAAATTAAAATTAGAAATTAGGAAAAGAAATGTTAAATTACCCTGTAGTCATCCATTTTCATCGAAAAAACGGGGATTATGCAGCCTGTTCATTTAGTAGAAAACAGGCGGACAATGTTGAAAAATTGTATTATGAAAATAACTTTTTTGGAGCAAAGTTCTCCTTCACAGTTACAAGTCAAGAAAAGTTAGAAAACCTGAAGTTTTCTGTCGAGATTGATGGGACAGTTAAGGAATATTCCGTGCGTTATAACTACTATCCGCTTCTGACAGAAGTTTGGATTTTAGAGGGCGACGAGACTGTTTATTATTCTGAAAACCCAGCCATTGCTAGTCCTTACTACAAAGATCAAAATCCATTTGCTTTTGATAGAGCAATACATAGCGCTAGTTTTGATCACCACTGGGGCTACCAAGGAGAACTAGGTTACAGTCTTTCAGATTATCAGACTAGCTTTAAACTTTGGGCTCCTACGGCTACTGCTGTACAGGTGGTTGTCTACGAAAATACCAGCAACGACGCTCCGATTTGGAAAACCTTTAATCTAGAGCGTGGTAATAGCTATTCATACAGTCATAAGTACAATACCATTGGTGTTTGGAGTCTAGACTTAGATGAAAATCTTGCTGGCAAGGCTTATCAGTATCAGATTGACTTTCCTCACCACCAGACTGTGACGAGAGATCCTTACACGATTGCCACAAGTCCTGACGGCAAACGTTCCGTAATTCTTTCTCATCAAGACAGACAAGTAGAAGGATTTGTGGTCAAACATGGAACAGAAGCGCCTTGGCGTTTGGAAAATCCATGTAAAGCAGTTATCTGTGAAATGCATATCCGAGATTTAACCAAATCTCCGACCTCTGGAGTTGCAGAGCATCTCCGTGGAACCTTCCTTGGTGCTGCCCAGACTGGAACTGTAAACCAATTCGGACAAGCAACCGCCTTTGACTATATCAAAGAACTTGGCTGCAACTATGTTCAACTCCAGCCTATCTTTGATCGCCATAAGGAATACGATGAGGATGGAAATGTAACCTATAACTGGGGTTATGACCCTCAAAACTACAATGCACCAGAACCAAGTTTTTCTAGTAATCCAGATGATCCAGGGCAGGTCATTCGTGATTTGAAGACCATGGTTCAAGCCTATCACGATGCGGGGATTGGTGTCATTATGGACGTGGTTTATAATCACACCTTTTCAACGGTTGATGCACCTTTCCAAACAACTGTCCCTGATTACTACTATCGTATGAATCCAGACGGTACCTTCCAGAATGGAACAGGTGTTGGAAATGAAACAGCCAGTGAACACGAAATGTTCCGCAAGTACATGATTGATTCTCTTCTATACTGGGTACAGGAATACAATATTGACGGCTTCCGTTTTGACTTGATGGGTATTCATAATGTCAAAACCATGCAAGCGATTCGTTGGGCGCTAGATGAGGTTGATCCCCGTATTATCACTTATGGAGAAGGCTGGGATATGGGAACAGGTCTTGCACCTTATGATAAGGCCAAGAAGGATAATGCCTACCAAATGCCAAATATCGGATTCTTCAATGATAATCAGCGTGATGCGGTCAAAGGAGGAGAAGTTTATGGTGCAATCAAGTCAGGATTTGTAAGTGGTGCAGCCACTGAACCAATCATTGCCAAGGCCATTCTTGGTAGCCGAGAATTGGGTTCTTATCTCAGTCCAAACCAGGTTCTCAACTATGTTGAAGCCCATGACAATTACAATCTTCATGATTTGTTGGCGACTCTTCATCCTGATCAAAGTTCAGACCAGATTATGCGCAAGGTTGAGACGGCGACAGTAATGAACCTTCTCATGCAAGGAATGTCCTTTATGGAAATTGGCCAAGAATTTGGTCGAACCAAATTAATTCCGACGGGTGAACATGGACAACTCACTTCGGCAGACCGAGAACGTGCTATGAATAGTTACAAGGCTCCTGACAGTGTTAACCAAATAAACTGGGATTTAATCAATGAAAGACAAGAAAGCATTGACTTTGTCCGTCAAATTATTCGACTGAAAACACAGACTAGCGCCTTTTCTTATCCTACATACGAAGAAGTTTACCGTCATGTCTTTGTTCACACAGCTGCAGAAAATAGCGGATGGATTGTTTACGAGATTCACGGGGGGCCAGAACATCTATTGGTAGTATTCAATGCCAAGGGAACTTCCTTATACTTTGAAAATGCAGGAAATCTAGAAATGCTTGTGACCAATAGTCGTTCGAAACAAGAAAATGTCATTGATGATACTAGTGTCGCAGTGCTAAAAGTACTCTCTTAAATGCATAAACTAAAAAGGGTTAGATTGTCTAATCCTTTTTATCATTTATAAGTTTTCAATGAAGATTAGAATCAAGTTTCAAATAGTTTGAAAAGTCAAGCTTGTGAAAATAATCTCAAAAATATTGTAAAAAGGGTTGTAATTTTCTGAAAATTTGGTAAAATATATCTTAATCATTTTCAGGAGGACGAGAATTTGACAAGATATCAGAATTTAGTAAATGGAAAATGGAAATCATCTGAAAAAGAAATTACGATTTATTCACCAATCAATCAAGAAGAATTAGGGACAGTACCCGCTATGAGCCAAGCAGAAGTAGATGAGGCTATGCAAGCTGCGCGTGCAGCCCTGCCAGCATGGCGAGCTTTATCAGCAGTTGAACGTGCGGCTTATTTGCATAAAACAGCAGCTATTTTAGAACGTGATAAGGAAGAAATTGGTACTATCCTTGCCAAAGAAGTAGCAAAAGGGATTAAAGCAGCCATTGGAGAAGTAGTGCGTACAGCAGACTTGATTCGTTATGCTGCTGAGGAAGGTCTCCGTATCACTGGACAAGCGATGGAAGGTGGTGGTTTTGAGGCAGCAAGTAAAAATAAACTGGCTGTTGTCCGTCGTGAGCCGGTTGGAGTCGTGCTAGCTATTGCTCCCTTTAACTATCCAGTCAACCTTTCTGGATCTAAGATTGCTCCGGCCTTGATTGCAGGGAATGTGGTTATGTTTAAGCCACCAACACAAGGTTCTATTTCTGGTCTCTTGTTGGCTAAAGCCTTTGAGGAAGCAGGGATTCCAGCAGGTGTTTTCAATACCATTACGGGACGTGGTTCAGAAATTGGGGATTATATCATTGAGCACAAAGAAGTCAACTTCATCAACTTTACAGGTTCAACTCCTATCGGAGAACGTATTGGTCGTTTAGCTGGTATGCGTCCTATCATGTTGGAACTTGGCGGAAAAGATGCGGCTCTTGTACTAGAAGATGCAGATTTGGAACATGCTACCAAGCAAATTGTTGCGGGAGCCTTTAGCTACTCAGGGCAACGTTGCACGGCCATTAAACGGGTCATTGTTCTTGAAAGTGTAGCAGATACATTAGTTACTTTGCTTCAAGCAGAGGTTGCTAAATTAACAGTTGGTGATCCATTTGACAATGCTGATATTACACCTGTTATTGACAATGCTTCAGCCGACTTCATCTGGGGCTTGATTGAGGATGCACAAGAAAAAGGGGCTCAGGCTCTTACACCAATCAAACGTGAGGGCAATCTTCTCTGGCCAGTGCTTTTTGACCAAGTTACAAAAGATATGAAAGTAGCATGGGAAGAGCCATTTGGCCCTGTTTTACCAATTATTCGTGTGGCTAATGTAGAAGAAGCAATTGCCTTTGCCAACGAATCTGAATTCGGCCTTCAATCCTCAGTCTTTACAAATGATTTCAAAAAGGCCTTTGAAATTGCTGAAAAACTTGAAGTGGGTACAGTTCATATTAATAATAAAACCCAACGTGGTCCAGATAATTTCCCATTCCTTGGTGTCAAAGGTTCTGGAGCTGGAGTGCAAGGAATTAAATATAGCATTGAAGCGATGACAAATGTCAAATCCATTGTTTTTGATGTGAAATAAAAGATAAAATCAGGAAATTCATTTCCTGATTTCTTTTTTCACTTAAAAACAACACTTTTGTTAGTAAAATAACGAACTTTATGATAGTATTATAAAAAACAATTCGTTTTCAAAGCGTTTCTGAAAATTTCTTGATTTACAAGTGAACACATCAGTGAATTTGTTGAAGACTTTCAAAAGATTTTTTTGCAAATTCCGTAATTTACTTGAATCTTCCCTAAAAAGGTAGTATAATAAATCTATAGAAAACGCTTACAGAAATAGGAGGGTGTATGGATAAGAATAATGCTTTAAAAACCTTTATGACAGGTGAAAATTTTCACCTCCAGCACTATCTGGGAGCTCATAGGGAAGAAAAAAATGGAGAGTATGGCTATACTTTTCGTGTGTGGGCGCCTAATGCTCAGGCTGTTCACTTGGTAGGGGATTTCACCAATTGGGTTGAAAATCAAATTCTGATGGAACGGAATGAATTTGGAGTCTGGGAAGTCTTTACCAGTCTTGCTCAAGAAGGCCAAATTTATAAGTACCATATCACACGTGCAAATGGTCATCAGCTGATGAAGATTGACCCTTTGGCTGTACGATATGAGGCACGACCTGGTACTGGGGCTATTTTAACAGATATTCCAGAAAAGAAATGGAAGGATGGCCTCTGGCTAGCCCGTAGAAAACGCTTGAGCTTTGAAGAGCGTCCTGTCAATATTTATGAGGCTCATGCTGGCTCTTGGAAGAGAAATCCGGATGGCAGCCCCTATAGTTTTGCTCAATTGAAAGATGAACTCATTCCTTACTTGGTTGAGATGAATTATACTCACATTGAGTTTATGCCCCTGATGTCTCACCCACTAGGTTTGAGTTGGGGCTATCAGCTTATGGGTTACTTTGCTCTAGAGCATGCCTATGGTCGTCCTGAAGAGTTTCAAGATTTTGTTGAGGAATGTCACTTAAACAATATAGGTGTTATTGTAGACTGGGTACCTGGTCACTTTACTATCAATGATGATGCCTTGGCCTATTATGATGGAACACCGACTTTTGAATACCAAGACCATAATAAGGCTCATAACTACGGTTGGGGAGCACTCAATTTTGACCTTGGAAAGAATGAAGTCCAGTCTTTCTTGATTTCTAGTATTAAGTTTTGGATTGATTTTTATCATTTAGATGGTATTCGCGTGGATGCGGTTAGCAACATGCTCTATCTTGACTACGATGATGCTCCATGGACACCTAATAAAGATGGTGGCAATCTCAACTATGAAGGTTATTATTTCCTTCAACGCTTGAATGATGTGATTAAACTAGTTCATCCTGATGTGATGATGATAGCGGAGGAAAGTTCATCAGCTACTCAGATTACTGACACTAAGGATTCAGATGGTCTTGGCTTCGACTACAAATGGAATATGGGTTGGATGAATGACATCCTCCGTTTCTATGAAGAAGATCCGATTTATCGTAAATACGACTTTAACTTGGTGACTTTCAGCTTTATGTATGTCTTCAAAGAGAATTATCTCCTACCATTCTCACACGATGAAGTGGTTCATGGCAAGAAGAGTATGATGCACAAGATGTGGGGAGATCGCTATAATCAATTCGCAGGCTTGCGTAATCTCTACACTTACCAAATTTGTCACCCAGGTAAAAAATTGCTCTTCATGGGTAGTGAATATGGGCAATTCCTAGAATGGAAATCTGAAGAACAGTTGGAATGGTCAAACTTAGAAGATCCAATGAATGCTAAGATGAAGTATTTCACTTCTCAGCTAAACCAGTTTTACAAAGATCACCGCTGTCTGTGGGAAATTGATACTAGCTATGATGGTATTGAAATCATCGATGCGGATAATCGAGACCAGAGTGTTCTTTCCTTCATCCGTAAGGGTAAGAAGGACGATATGTTAGTCTGTATCTTTAATATGGCACCTGTTGAACGAAAAGATTTTACAATTGGACTTCCTGTTGCAGGGATTTACGAAGAAGTCTGGAATACTGAGTTAGAAGAGTGGGGAGGCGTTTGGAAAGAACATAATCAAACTGTGCAAACGCAAGAAGGACTATGGAAAGATTATGAGCAGACCTTGACCTTTACCCTACCGGCTATGGGAGCAAGTGTTTGGAAAATCAAACGTCGCTTAAAACCTACTAAAACCGTCACAAGTAAAAACCAAAAAGGAGTAGAAAATGAAGAATGAAATGTTAGCTTTGATTCTTGCTGGTGGGCAAGGAACTCGTCTCGGTAAACTCACTCAAAGCATTGCAAAACCAGCTGTGCAATTTGGTGGGCGCTACCGTATCATTGACTTTGCTCTTTCAAACTGTGCCAACTCAGGCATCAACAATGTTGGAGTCATTACACAGTACCAACCACTTGCTCTCAACAACCATATCGGGAATGGTTCAAGCTGGGGACTAGATGGTATCAATTCTGGTGTCTCTATTCTTCAACCTTATTCTGCAAGTGAAGGAAATCGTTGGTTCGAAGGGACTAGTCACGCTATTTACCAAAATATCGATTATATCGACAGTGTCAATCCTGAGTATGTTTTGATTCTATCTGGGGACCACATCTATAAAATGGACTATGATGATATGCTCCAGTCACACAAGGATAACAATGCTAGTTTGACAGTAGCAGTTCTTGATGTTCCTCTTAAGGAAGCTAGCCGTTTTGGTATTATGAACACAGATGCCAATAACCGCATTGTTGAATTTGAAGAAAAACCAGCTCAACCTAAATCTACAAAAGCTTCTATGGGAATTTACATTTTTGATTGGCAACGTCTGCGCAATATGCTTGTTACTGCTGAAAAGAGCAATGTCGATATGTCAGACTTCGGTAAGAATGTCATTCCAAATTACCTTGAGTCAGGTGAAAGTGTCTATGCATATGAGTTTAATGGCTACTGGAAAGATGTTGGTACTATTGAGTCACTTTGGGAAGCTAACATGGAATATATTTCACCAGAAAATGCCTTGGATAGCCGTAACCGTCAATGGAAGATTTACTCAAGAAACTTAATTTCACCACCAAACTTCCTTGGGGCAAATGCTCATGTGGAAGATTCCTTGGTTGTCGATGGCTGTTTCGTAGATGGAACTGTTAAACATTCTATCCTCTCAACAGGTGCGCAAGTTCGCGAAGGGGCAGAAGTAGTAGATTCAGTTATCATGAGTGGTGCAATTGTCGGTCAGGGAGCTAAAATCAAACGTGCCATTATTGGTGAAGGTGCAGTTATTTCTGATGGTGTCGAAATTGATGGAACAGAAGAAGTACAAGTTGTAGGATATGATGAAGTAGTGGGGGTAGCAACAGATGAAGATTGATAAATATTCTGCCATTTTAGGAAACACAGTTGGTTTTCATGATATGTCAACACTGACAGACCACCGTCCAGTAGCTAGTTTGCCATTTGGTGGTAAATATCGCTTGATTGACTTCCCGCTTTCAAGTCTTGCTAATGCTGGTGTCCGTAGTATTTTTGGTATTTTCCAACAAGACAATATCAGCTCAGTCTTTGACCATATCCGTTCAGGACGTGAGTGGGGCTTGTCAACTCTTCTTAGCCACTATTATCTAGGTATTTACAATACTCGTGTGGAAAGTAGTACAGTTGGAAAAGAATACTACCAACAACTTCTTACTTACTTGAAACGTTCTGGCTCAAACCAAACAGTTTCACTCAACTGTGATGTTTTGATTAATATTGATTTGAACCAAGTTTTCCATCTACATAGTACAACAAAAGGGCCTATCACTGTAGTTTATAAAAAACTAGCTAAGAAAGACATTTCAGAAGTAAACGCAATCTTGGAAGTGGATGAAACAGACCATGTTCGTTCTCATAAACTCTTTGATAGTAAATCATCAGATGAAGTTTACAATATGTCGACAGATATCTTTGTCGTTGATACCCCTTGGTTGATTGAACGCTTAGAAGAAGAGGCTAAGAAAGAACATCCAGAGAAGTTGCGCTATGTTTTACGGGATTTGGCTGCAAAAGAAGGGGCTTTTGCCTACGAGTACACAGGCTACCTAGCCAACATTCATTCTGTAGAGTCTTATTATAAAGCGAATATCGATATGCTTGAATCGCAAAAGTTCTATTCTCTCTTCTCACCAAACCAAAAGATTTATACAAAGGTCAAAAACGAAGAGCCAACTTACTATGCCAATACATCTAAGGTAAGTACTTCTCAGTTTGCTTCTGGTAGTATTGTTGAAGGTCAAGTGGCTAATTCTGTTTTATCACGTAATATTCATGTCCATAAGGATAGCTTGGTTAAAGATAGCATCTTATTCCCTCGTGTTGTTATTGGAGAAGGTGCTCAGGTAGAATACGCTATATTGGACAAGGGTGTTGAAGTTGCGGATGGAGTAGTGATCCGTGGAACTGCAGAACATCCAGTCGTCGTTAAGAAAGGTGCTAAAGTAACAGAGGATATTCATTCATGAAAATTTTATTTGTAGCAGCTGAGGGTGCACCCTTTTCAAAAACAGGTGGTTTGGGAGACGTCATTGGCGCTCTTCCTAAATCACTGGTAAAAGCGGGACATGAAGTTGCAGTAATTTTACCCTACTATGACATGGTAGAGGCTAAATTTGGAAATCAGATTGAAGATGTGCTTCATTTTGAGGTTAGTGTTGGTTGGCGCAGACAGTACTGTGGGATTAAGAAAACAGTCTTAAATGGTGTGACCTTCTACTTCATTGACAACCAATATTATTTCTTCCGAGGTCATGTTTACGGTGATTTTGATGACGGAGAACGCTTTGCTTTTTTCCAACTGGCTGCCATTGAGGCTATGGAAAGGATTGACTTTATTCCTGATCTTCTCCATGTTCATGACTACCATACAGCTATGATTCCTTTCTTGTTGAAGGAAAAATACCGTTGGATTCAAGCCTATGAGGGCATTAAAACTGTTTTAACCATTCATAATTTGGAATTCCAAGGACAATTTTCAGAAGGAATGTTATGGGATTTGTTTGGAGTTGGCTTTGAGCGTTATGCTGATGGTACCCTTCGCTGGAATAACTGTCTGAACTGGATGAAGGCTGGTATTCTCTATGCGGATCGTGTTTCAACCGTTTCGCCTAGCTATGCTCATGAAATTATGACTAGTCAGTTTGGATGTAACTTGGATCAGATTCTTCGAATGGAGTCTGGTAAGGTCTCTGGTATCGTAAATGGGATTGATGCTGACCTTTATAATCCTCAGACGGATGCCCTTTTAGACTATCATTTTAATCAGGAAGATTTGTCTGGGAAGGCCCAGAATAAGGCAAAATTGCAAGAAAGAGTTGGCTTACCCGTTAGGACTGATGTTCTACTGGTGGGAATTGTTTCTCGTTTGACACGTCAAAAAGGTTTTGATGTGGTGGTGGAAAGTTTGCACCATATCTTGCAAAATGATATTCAGATTGTTCTTTTGGGAACTGGAGATCCAGCCTTTGAAGGAGCTTTCTCATGGTTTGCTCAAATCTACCCAGACAAGCTATCAGCAAATATCACTTTTGATGTCAAACTAGCTCAAGAAATCTACGCTGCTTGTGACCTCTTCCTTATGCCAAGTCGTTTTGAACCATGTGGTTTGTCTCAAATGATGGCTATGCGTTACGGAACCTTGCCATTGGTCCATGAAGTTGGTGGGTTGCGAGATACCGTTAAAGCCTTTAATCCAATTGAAGGAAGCGGTACTGGCTTTAGCTTTGACAATCTATCTCCTTACTGGTTGAATTGGACTTTCCAAACAGCTTTGGACTTGTATAGAAACCATCCTGATGTTTGGAGAAGTCTACAAAAACAAGCTATGGAGTGTGATTTCTCATGGGATACAGCCTGCAAGTCATACCTTGACTTGTACCATAGTTTAGTTAATTAATAGATAAAATCGTATGATGATTTCATACGATTTTTGGGCTATTTAGAGAGGAGGAGTGATGTCTCAAGTAAAAGGTTTGTGTGTTATGGATGTTGATGGAACCTTAATCCTAGAAGAAATGATTGATCTTTTGGGTAGAGAGGCAGGTCGTGAGGAGGAAATTTCGCAGATTACAAGTCGGGCAATGCGAGGAGAGTTGAACTTTGAAAGCAGTTTACGAGACAGAGTGTCCTTCTTGGAAGGCCTTCCTATTTCGGTCTTTGATAAAGTCTTCAAGTCTATTCATCTATCGCCAAATGCACAGAAATTTATTTCCATTCTCCAAAAGAATGGAATCCTAGTAGGTCTGGTGTCCGGTGGTTTTACTCCAATAGTTGAGAGATTAGCAAAATCTCTTGGAGTTGCCTATTTCTCTGCCAACCAACTTGAAGTCAAAGATGGTCTTTTAGCAGGAAAATTAGTTGGACAAATTATCAATCCCGAGATCAAAAAAGAGACTCTGGAAAAATGGAGAGAGGAACTAAAACTTCCTC
The DNA here is from genome assembly GCF_009496205.1 of Streptococcus mitis. Lineage (GTDB taxonomy): Bacteria > Bacillota > Bacilli > Lactobacillales > Streptococcaceae > Streptococcus > Streptococcus mitis_BN. Next base: position 3,425 of record NZ_WIJO01000015.1, on the reverse strand, counting down.
AAGAAAGAACTGTTGCAATCGGTGACGGGGCTAATGACTTATTAATGTTGAAGTCAGCAGGACTGGGAATTGCTTTTTGTGCCAAAGAAGTACTGAAACAAGAAATACCAAACCATGTTGACAAGAGGGATTTTTTAGAAGTTCTTCCCTTGATTGACTGTTTAGAATGAGGTGAAATATGAAGATTGTAATTGCACCAGATTCATTTAAGGAAAGCTTGACAGCTCAACAGGTAGCTGAAGCAATAAAAAGAGGCTTCCAACAATCGATAGCAGATGTAGAATGTCTCCTCTGCCCTGTTGGTGATGGGGGAGAAGGTACAGTAGATTCCATTCGACATTCTCTTGACCTTGAAGAAAAATGGATCAAAGTTACAGGACCTTTTGGACAAAAAGAAGCCATGCGCTATTTTCAAAAAGAACCACTAGCCCTATTTGAAGTTGCCGACTTGGTTGGCCTTGGAAAAATTCCGCTAGAGCAACGAAATCCACTTCAAATCCAAACTTGTGGCATTGGAGAGTTGATTCGCCACCTCATTAGTCAAGAGATTAAAGAAATCTATATTGGCGTTGGTGGCACGGCCAGCAATGATGGAGGACTGGGGATCGCTGCTGGTTTAGGCTATCGATTTTATGATAGGGATGGAAATGTCTTGCCTGCATGCGGTCAATCCTTATTAAACTTAGCTTCTGTTTCAATAGAAAATCGCTACGAAATTCCTGAAGGTGTGCAAATTCGTATTTTAGCAGATGTCGTGAGTCCCTTATGTGGTCCTCAAGGTGCGACCTACATTTTTGGCAAACAAAAAGGCGTACTTCCTACTATGTTTGAGGCCGTAGATCAAGCGATCCAAGATTTTTATGAAAAAGTCTCCCCTGCAACATTAGAAATTAAAGGAGCAGGAGCTGGTGGAGGCCTTGCTGGAGGTTTGTGTTCCTTTGCTCAGGCAAGTATCGTATCTGGAATTGACACCTGCCTAGACTTGATTGACTTTGATAAGAAAGTTGCAGATGCTGACTTGGTTGTTGTAGGAGAAGGAAGGCTAGATCGTCAAAGCTTAGCAGGTAAAGCGCCTATTGGTGTTGCAAAAAGAACCCCTGTCGGAGTTCCTGTTATTGCTATTTGTGGTAGTCTTGCTGAAGATTTACCTCCCTTACCATTTGAAAATATCCAAGCTGCCTTTTCTATTTTGGAGAAAAGTGAACCTCTAGAAGATAGTTTGAAAAATGCCAGTCTCTATTTGGAGCACACGGCTGCCAATATAGGGAATTTATTAAATATGCGCAAGATTTAGCCAAACCATTTCTTCCATAAGGATGTTTTGGATGGTTCTTCCTTTTTAACTTCCCAAAGTTTTGCAAAAGCAAGTCGAAGATTCTTTTCTTCTACTTGAACTGGTGCATTGCTATGGATAATCAGGCCAAAAGGAGAAGAAGTATGCTCTTCAGATACAATGGTAGCTTGACTATCAGTTTCTTTAGCTTCTTTTAAGTAGAAAACTTGCTTGTCAAATTCGATATTTGGAGAAATCTTTACAAATAGTGGCTCTGCTTTTTCCTGAAGGTTTTCTAAAATAGATAAAAAGCCTTTTTCTAGCTGAGGGCTATTTGCTGTATCAATATCTGCATATCCAAGAACTCTTTCCTCAAAGGTACCAAGATAGCGTCTTTGCTCATCCGGATTTAATTTTGCTCCACCATGAGCTTTTTCAAGTAATTGTTTTGATAAATCTGTCATGAAAACAGTATATCATAAAAGTTAGAATAAAACAGACGAAAGAAAGCGATTACTTTATAAAGTTAAGGAAAATTTGCACAAAGATAACGTTTTTTCTTGAAAAAGGAGGGGTTTTAAGGTATTATAGAGGTGTAAAAAATTTAACTCATAAGGAGAGTAAAAAATGTCAATTATTACTGATGTTTACGCTCGCGAAGTCCTAGACTCACGCGGTAACCCAACACTTGAAGTAGAAGTTTACACTGAATCAGGTGCTTTCGGACGTGGTATGGTTCCATCAGGAGCTTCTACTGGTGAACACGAAGCAGTTGAACTTCGCGACGGTGACAAATCTCGTTACGGTGGTCTTGGTACACAAAAAGCTGTTGACAACGTAAACAACATCATTGCTGAAGCTATCATTGGCTACGATGTACGTGATCAACAAGCTATCGACCGTGCTATGATCGCTCTTGACGGTACTCCTAACAAAGGTAAATTGGGTGCAAACGCAATCCTTGGTGTGTCTATCGCTGTAGCTCGTGCTGCTGCTGATTACCTTGAAATCCCACTTTACAGCTACCTTGGTGGATTCAACACTAAAGTTCTTCCAACTCCAATGATGAACATCATCAACGGTGGTTCTCACTCTGACGCTCCAATCGCTTTCCAAGAGTTCATGATCTTGCCAGTTGGTGCGCCAACATTTAAAGAAGCTCTTCGTTACGGTGCTGAAATCTTCCATGCTCTTAAGAAAATCCTTAAATCACGTGGTTTGGAAACTGCCGTAGGTGACGAAGGTGGATTCGCTCCTCGTTTCGAAGGAACTGAAGACGGTGTTGAAACTATCCTTGCTGCGATCGAAGCTGCTGGATATGTTCCAGGTAAAGACGTATTTATCGGATTTGACTGTGCTTCATCAGAATTCTACGATAAAGAACGTAAAGTTTACGACTACACTAAATTTGAAGGTGAAGGTGCTGCTGTTCGTACATCTGCAGAACAAATCGACTACCTTGAAGAATTGGTTAACAAATACCCAATCATCACTATCGAAGATGGTATGGATGAAAACGACTGGGATGGTTGGAAAGCTCTTACTGAACGTCTTGGTAAGAAAGTACAACTTGTTGGTGACGACTTCTTCGTAACAAACACTGACTATCTTGCACGTGGTATCCAAGAAGGTGCTGCTAACTCAATCCTTATCAAAGTTAACCAAATCGGTACTCTTACTGAAACTTTTGAAGCTATCGAAATGGCTAAAGAAGCTGGTTACACTGCCGTTGTATCACACCGTTCAGGTGAAACTGAAGATTCAACAATCGCTGACATCGCAGTTGCAACTAACGCAGGACAAATCAAAACTGGTTCACTTTCACGTACAGACCGTATCGCTAAATACAACCAATTACTTCGTATCGAAGACCAACTTGGTGAAGTAGCTGAATACCGTGGATTGAAATCATTCTACAACCTTAAAAAATGAACCTGAGACAAAATAGTTCTCAGCCACAAAAAAGCTAGAGATTTCCAATTGCGGAACTCTAGCTTTTTAATTTTGAGTCGTTCTCTTATTGTATGGCTCTTTGTCAACTGTAGTGGGTTGAAGAAAAGCTAAGCTCGAGAAAGGACAAATTTCGTCCTTTCTTTTTTGATGTTTAGAGCGATAAAAATCCTTTTTTTGAAGTTTTCAAAGTTTCGAAATC
>NZ_WIJO01000014.1:0-39196 GCF_009496205.1 Streptococcus mitis | reverse complement strand
CATATGAATCTTTCTAATGAGTTGTTTAGTCGCTTTTCATTATAGGTCATATGGAACTTTTTTTCTACAACAAAATAGGTTCCATAATATCCATAGGGGATTTACCCACTACAAATATTATAGAGCCTAAAAATCCAGCCTTCTAGGAGAAAAGTCTTCCTAGAAGGCTATTTTCATAGGCGAAAATATGGTATAATAAAAAGATAAGGTAAAGGTAAAAATATGGCTAAATTGATTCCGGGGAAAGTCCGTATCGAAGGCGTTGCCCTTTATGAAACTGGTAAGGTTGACATCATCAAGGAAAAGAACAATCGGCTCTACGCTCGCGTTGCAGAAGAAGAACTGCGCTATAGTTTAGAGGATGATTTGGTTTTTTGTGCCTGTGATTTTTTCCAAAAGAGGGGCTACTGTGTGCATTTGGCGGCGCTGGAGCATTTTCTAAAAAATGATGAGCGTGGTCAGGAAATCTTGCAGAGTCTGGAAGAAGGTCATGAAGAAAAAGAGGCCGTTGAAACCAAGGTGACCTTGGGTGGCAAATTTTTAGAACGAATCTTGTCTCCAAAATCAGACCGCTCCTATGAGTTGTCGGCTGTCGGTCAGGTGGAAGCAGGAAGCAATCATATCTTGTGGACCCTGAGAATCGGGCAAATCAATAGTCAAAAATACTATGTTATTCGGGACATTCCGCTTTTTTTAAGAGTCGTCGAGAAGAGAAAACCTTATATGATTGGTAAAACTTATGAGGAGTCTCTGTCTTGGGAAGCCTTTAATGAGGAAAGTCAAGAGCTTCTGACTTTCTTACGCGGACTAATGGAGGAAGGACTAGCTCCAGACCTTTTTTTCCAAAACCAAGGTCGGCATCTCTTTTTTCCTCTGACCTTTTTTGAGCAGGGTGTGAATTTACTGATGGCCTTGCCCCATTTTCAATTTGACCATCAAGTGGATAGTTACCAAACCTTGCTTTTTCAGGATATGCATGCTGATGCCAATCTATTTGCCTTTACAGTAACAGAATACTCGGATTATTTTGAAATGGAAATCAGTGAGAGTCCTAGGGTCAATGTCTTTTATCAGGGAGCTGTGCTTTTCCATAAAGGACAGGTTTATTTTCTAACAGACCAGCAAATGCGTCTTCTCAAGGAAATCAAAGCGCTACCTTTGGGTCAAGATGGAAAGAAATACCTGCAATTTGATAGCAGTGACCGAGATAAGTTGGCTTCCTGTCTAACTCTCTTTGGCCAGATGGGGACCGTTTCAGCTCCAGAACGCTTACAAATCAAAACTTTTGCGCCCTCTTTTTACTTTGACAGGGAAGAAGATAATCGGATTCGTTTAGAAATTCAGTTTGATTATGGAGACAAGCAGGTATCTAGCCGACAAGAGCTAGAAGAATTACCTTTTTCGAGTGATGCTGAATTAGAAGAAAGAGTTTTCCAAGTCTGTTTGGCTGTGGGCTTTGAAGCAGACTTTCAATCTTGGCGTCAGGCCTTAAAAGCAGAGTCTGTCTATCATTTCTTCCATGAAATCATTCCAGTCTTTGAAAAACTTGGGAATGTTGATTTATCAGACAAGTTAGAAGAACTCTATAACCTAGCAAGCCCTCAAGTACAGATTGCTTCCAAGGGAGGTCTCTTGGAAATCCAGTTTGATTTTCAAGATATTGCCCAGGAGGAAATTGACCAAGCAATGCAGGCCTTGGTTGCCAATCAAGATTTTTACATTGATTCGTCTAATCAAGTCTACTTTTTCGATGAAGAAACCAAGAAAATTCGCCAAAATCTACAGGAACTGGGGCAGTTTGAATTAAAAGATGGTGCCTTGCAGACTCGAAAATCCTTGGCTTATAGTTTAGCTCATCTCTTTGAAGGGCGTGACCGTGTTTCTTTTTCACAAGAATTCCAGAATTTGGCCCACGATTTGACGCATCCAGAGGACTTTCCTTTGCAAGCAACTCAGGTTCGGGCTGACTTGCGAGACTATCAGGAAAAGGGAATCGGCTGGTTGCAGATGCTCCATCATTATGGTTTTGGTGGGATTTTAGCTGATGATATGGGATTGGGAAAAACCCTTCAGACCATTGCTTTTTTGACCAGTCAAGTGACAAAAGAAAGTCGGGTTTTGATTCTGGCTCCGTCAGGTTTGATTTACAACTGGGCAGATGAGTTTCAGAAATTTGCCCCACAGTTGGATGTGGCTGTTGTTCATGGTTTGAAAGCTAGTCGTGAAGAGATTCTTACTGAAAGCCATCAAATCTATGTGACGAGCTATGCTACCTTCCGTCAGGACAGTGAGCTTTATCAGGGAATGGCCTTTGACTTCCTTTTCTTAGATGAAGCTCAGGTCATGAAAAACGCCCAGACTAAGATTGCCCAGACCTTGAGACAATTTGTGGTGCCGTCAGTTTTTGCCTTGTCAGGAACTCCTATTGAAAACCATCTAGGTGAGTTGTGGTCTATTTTCCAAATCGTCATGTCAGGACTTTTGCCAAGCAAGAAAGAATTTATGAAATTGCCAGCTGAGCGCGTAGCTCAGTTTATCAAGCCTTTCGTGATGCGACGCAAGAAAGAAGAAGTTCTGACCGAATTGCCAGACTTGATTGAAGTGGTTTATAAAAATGAACTGGAAGACCAGCAAAAGGTTATTTACCTAGCCCAGTTGCAACAGATGCGAGACCGTCTGTCTCAAGTGTCAGATCAGGAATTTCAGCGAAGTCGTGTGGAAATCTTATCTGGTCTGATGCGATTGCGCCAAATTTGTGACACTCCTGCCCTCTTTATGGAGGATTATCAGGGAGCCAGTGGTAAACTGGATAGTCTTCGAGACCTGCTGGTCCAGGTGGCAGACGGCGGACACCGTGTCTTGATTTTCTCGCAGTTCAAGGGAATGTTGGAGAAAATAGAACAAGAACTGCCAGACTTGGGTATGACATCCTTTAAAATTACGGGTTCAACCCCAGCCAAGGAAAGACAAGACATGACCAAAGCCTTTAACCAAGGGGAAAGAGATGCCTTTCTGATTTCCCTCAAGGCTGGTGGTGTCGGTCTGAATCTGACAGGTGCTGATACGGTTATTTTGGTTGACCTTTGGTGGAATCCTGCGGTGGAAGCGCAAGCTATTGGCCGTGCCCATCGGATGGGTCAGGAAGAAACGGTTGAGGTCTATCGCTTAGTGACCAAGGGAACCATTGAAGAAAAAATTCAGGAACTCCAAGAACAGAAGAAACATCTGGTGTCACAAGTATTGGACGGCACAGAGTCACGTGGCAGTCTCAGCCTAGCAGAAATTAGAGAAATTTTGGGAATTTCTGAAGTCAGCACTTGAAAAATCAAGACAATACGCTATAATGAAGTGTTGAAAGGAAATAGAAAATGAGAGAAGAACGATTTCCATTGGTGTCAGATGATGAGGTTATGCTGACTGAGATGCCGGTTATGGACCTCTATGATGAATCTGACTTTATCAGTAATATCAAGGGAGAATACCGTGATAAGAATTATCTGGAGTGGGCCCCTATTACTGAAGAAAAACCAGTAAAACAGATTGAAAAGCCAGTAGAGAAACCTAAGAAGGCTGGCTTAGGAGTAAAAAAAGAAGGAAAGAGCTATGCGGAGGTGGCGCGTGAAGAAGCGCGTGCGGATTTGAAAAAGAAACGCTCAGCAAGTTATCTGACTAAGGATATTACTCCTACAAGACGCCATTCTCAGCCAAGTCTGGTTAGGCAGGGCAATCAACCTACCGCGCCTTTCCAAAAGGAAAATCCTGGTGAATTTGTCAAATATAGTCAAAAATTGACCCAGTCTCATTACATCTTGGCGGAAGAAGTGAGCAATATTTCGACTCAATCTGAGCCAAAAGAAACTTCAGGTCCAAAGAAAAATAATTATGATTTTCTGAAGAAGAGCCAAATCTACAATAAAAAGAATCAACAAAAAGAACAAGAACGTCAGGTTGCTCAAGAGTTGAATCTGACAAGAATTACAGAATAGGGGAGAAAACATGTCAAAGACATATCATTTTATCGGAATTAAGGGATCAGGGATGAGTGCCTTGGCTTTGATGTTGCACCAAATGGGGCATAAGGTACAGGGATCAGATGTTGAAAAGTACTACTTTACTCAACGTGGTCTTGAGCAGGCAGGGATTACCATTCTTCCTTTTGATGAAAAGAATCTAGACGGTGATATGGAAATTATCGCTGGAAATGCCTTTCGTCCAGATAACAACGTCGAAATTGCCTATGCGGACCAAAATGGCATTAGCTACAAACGCTACCATGAGTTCCTAGGTAGCTTTATGCGTGATTTTGTTAGCATGGGAGTTGCTGGAGCGCACGGAAAAACTTCAACAACGGGTATGTTGTCTCATGTCTTGTCGCACATTACAGATACCAGCTTCTTGATTGGAGACGGGACAGGTCGTGGTTCAGCCAATGCCAAATATTTTGTCTTTGAATCTGACGAATATGAGCGTCACTTCGTGCCTTACCACCCAGAGTACTCTATTATCACCAACATTGACTTTGACCACCCAGACTATTTCACAAGCCTAGAGGATGTTTTCAATGCCTTTAACGACTATGCTAAACAAATTACCAAAGGTTTGTTTATCTACGGAGAAGATGCTGAATTGCGTAAGATTACGTCTGATGCACCAATTTATTATTATGGTTTTGAAGCAGAAGGCAATGACTTTGTAGTTAGCGATCTTCTTCGTTCAACAACTGGTTCAACCTTCACCGTTCATTTCCGTGGACAAGACTTGGGGCAATTCCACATTCCAACCTTTGGTCGTCACAATATCATGAATGCGACAGCTGTTATTGGTCTTCTTTACACAGCAGGATTTGATTTGAACTTGGTGCGTGAACACTTGAAAACATTTGCCGGTGTTAAGCGTCGTTTCACTGAGAAAATTGTCAATGACACGGTGATTATCGATGACTTTGCCCACCATCCAACAGAAATTATTGCGACCTTGGATGCAGCTCGTCAAAAATATACAAGCAAAGAAATCGTAGCAGTCTTCCAACCGCATACCTTTACAAGAACCATTGCCTTGTTGGACGAATTTGCCCACGCTTTGAACCAAGCGGATGCTGTTTATCTAGCGCAAATTTATGGATCTGCTCGTGAAGTAGATCATGGTGATGTTAAAGTGGAAGACCTAGCCAACAAAATCAACAAGAAAAACCAAGTGATCACTGTTGAAAATGTTTCTCCACTCCTAGACCATGACAATGCTGTCTATGTCTTTATGGGAGCAGGGGATATCCAAACCTATGAATATTCATTCGAGCGTCTCTTGTCTGACTTGACAAGCAATGTTCAATAGGAAGTTTTCATGGAAATTCCAATTAAGATCATTCAGGCAAGTAAGTCTGATTTGGCTGAGATAGAGACACTTCAGGCCACATCTTTTCCAGCTGAAAAGCAGCAACCTTCCCATATTTTAGAAGAAAGTATCCGTAAGTATGCGGATACCTTTCTTCTAGCTAGGGATGAAAATCAGCTTCTGGGCTATGTTCTAGGTGGTCCTTACCCACACAATCCGAAATGTCTAGAAATACATTCTTTAGTCATCGAGGCTGACCATCAGAGACAGGGCTTGGGAACGCTTCTTCTTGCGGCTTTGAAAGATGTGGCAGTTGAGCTGGATTACAAAGCTATTCGTTTGAAGAGTCCGGATAAGTTGCTTTCCTATTTTGAAATGAACGGTTTTATTGATGAAGAAGAGACAGATTCGCTTTATGCAGCTAGTCAAGGTTTTAGTATGATTTGGTTTAATCTCTTTTTTTAGGAGGCACAATGGAAATTAGGAAAGCAAGATTAGAAGATTTAGATCATATCGTTGAGATTGAACTAGAAAATTTTTCGATCGAAGAAGCCATTCCTCGCTCTGTTTTTGAGGCGCATTTGCGAGAAATTCAGACCTCTTTTCTAGTTGCAGAAAAAGAGGGTAAGATTATTGGTTATATAGAGGGACCAGTTGTCCCCCACCGCCATCTGCAAGATCAGTCTTTTACAGAAGATATACAAGATTATAGTCATGAGCCTGGTGGTTATATCTCTGTGACCTGTCTTTCTATTTCCAAGGAGGCACAGGGAATAGGACTAGGTCAGAAATTGCTAACAGCTTTGAAAGAACTAGCTCTTGAACACGAAAGAGAAGGCATTAACCTAACCTGTCATGACTATCTCATTACTTACTACGAAAAACATGGATTTGTCAATGAAGGCCAGTCCCAGTCAACCTTTGCAGGAGAAACCTGGTATGATATGGTCTGGGAAGCTAAAAAATAAGCTAGAAAAGCATGCTAGGTTGCTTTTCTTTCGTTTTTAAGATATAATATTATGGATTGTCAACGAGGAGGATAAACTTTTGAGTGAAAAGCCAAGAGAAGACGAAAAATTAAGCTTTAAAGAGCAGATTTTACGCGATTTAGAAAAAGTAAAACGTAATGAAGGGACTCGCCAAGAGGCCACTGAACTTGCAGAGAAAAAAGAAGCTCTATTTGTCCCTGAAACAAAACTCGCAGATGAAGATGTTATGGTTGCATCCCTATCAGCTGTTGAAAAAATTATGGAGAATGCGCCACGTGTTCCAAAACATCCTAGTGAGGATATGCCTGCATCACCGGCAGATGAATCAAGAGTAGAAGCTCCGATTACTCCTCGTCACCCTAGTCAAGATGTTCCAGCTTCACCAGTTGAAGCAAGTCCATCAAGACCGGTTCCAAGGCCAGAGACTAATCGTCCACAAAAGGTCGAAGAAGATTTCAACGTAACTCCAACAAGAGTAGCTGTTTCTTATAAGACTGAAGCTAAAAAAGAGCCTCAGAAAGAAGTAACAAAACCAGAACCAGTTATGGAAACGGAAGCTGTTGAAGTCATTTCTGAAACTCCGAGTCGTAGTCGTCGTGAGACTGTTAAACCTGTCAAGAAGAAAAAATCACATTTGAAGGCTTTCTTCATTTCTCTACTGATTTTCCTTGCCTTGATTTCGGCAGGTGGTTACTTCGGTTACCAGTATGTCCAGTCATCTTTATTACCAGTTGATGCTAATTCTAAGAAGTATGTAACCGTTCAAATCCCAGAAGGAGCCAATGTCCAAGAGATTGGCTCAGCACTTGAAAATTCTGGTGTGATTAAACACGGAGTGATTTTTGCTTTCTATGCCAAATATAAAAATTATTCAGATTTGAAGGCTGGTTATTACAATTTGCAAAAGAGCATGAGTACAGAGGATATCATTAAGGAACTCCAGAAAGGTGGTACTCCTGAACCTCAAGAACCTTCACTTTCAGATTTAACGATTCCAGAAGGATATACGATTGATCAAATCGCCCAAGCTGTAGGCCAATTACAAGGTGAATTTAAAGAACCTTTGACAGCGGAAGCCTTCTTGGCTAAGGTGCAAGATGACAACTTTATCAGTCAAGAAGTTGCTAAATATCCAAACCTACTCGAAAGCTTGCCAACGAAAGAAAGTGGAGCTCGTTACCGTTTGGAAGGTTATCTTTTCCCAGCGACCTACTCTATCAAGGAAAGTACAACTATTGAAAGCTTGATTGATGAGATGTTGGCAGCTATGGATAAGACCTTGACTCCGCACTATAGTGCAATTAAGTCTAAAAACTTGACAGTTAATGAATTGCTAACAATTGCTTCACTTGTTGAAAAAGAAGGAGCTAAGACCGAAGACCGTAAGTTGATTGCAGGTGTTTTCTACAACCGTTTGAATCTCGGCATGCCTCTTCAAAGCAATATTGCAATCTTGTATGCCCAAGGGAAGCTTGGTCAAAATATTAGCCTAGCAGATGATGCTGGAATTGATACATCAATTAATTCACCATACAATGTTTATACAAAACCTGGTTTGATGCCTGGTCCAGTAGATAGTCCAAGTCAGGACGCGATTGAAGCAAGTATCAACCAAACTAAGAGTGAGAACCTATACTTTGTAGCCAATGTTACAGATGGTAAAGTCTATTACGCAGTGACACAGGAAGAGCATGATCGTAATGTAGCTGAACACGTCAATAGCAAGCTTACTCAAAATAGTAGTTCAAACTAAGACTACAACAATGAGAATCTCAGATAGAGATTCAATACTATCGAAAGAAAGTTGAGAAAAATGGCAGAAAAAACATATCCTATGACCCTAGCGGAAAAGGAAAAACTTGAAAAAGAATTAGAAGAATTGAAATTGGTCCGCCGACCAGAAGTGGTAGAACGCATAAAGATTGCTCGTTCATATGGTGACCTTTCAGAAAACAGTGAATACGAAGCAGCTAAGGATGAACAAGCTTTTGTCGAAGGACAAATCTCTAGCTTGGAAACAAAAATCCGTTATGCTGAAATCGTCAATAGCGACTCAGTTGCCGATGATGAAGTGGCGATTGGAAAAACAGTCACTATCCAAGAAATTGGTGAGGACGAAGAAGAAGTTTATATTATCGTAGGTTCAGCGGGTGCAGATGCCTTTGCGGGTAAAGTTTCAAATGAAAGCCCAATTGGACAAGCCTTGATTGGCAAGAAAACAGGTGATACAGCAACCATTGAAACACCTGTTGGTAGCTATGATGTGAAAATCTTAAAGGTTGAAAAAACAGCCTAAAAGCAGAAAAAAGGAGTGGGGAGGCTGTGCGCTTCACTCACTCCTTTTTCCATTTTAAATTGAATTGGAGACGTTATGAGTTCAAAGAAGAAAAAAAATAAGATGGAGCGTGGTCTGACCAATCGTCACGTGCAGGTTATGGCCATTGCGGGAACAATCGGAACAGGACTCTTTTTGGGAGCGGGGCGCTCTATCAGCCTAACAGGTCCTTCCATTGTACTGATTTATATGATTACAGGGGCCTTCATGTTCCTCATGATGCGTGCGGTTGGAGAAATGCTCTACCAAGACCCTGAGCAACATACCTTTATCAACTTTATCACGCGCCATTTGGGTAAGGGCTGGGGTTATTTCTCAGTTTGGTCTTACTGGCTATCCGTTGTCTTTATCGGTATGGCGGAAATCACTGCTATCTCTCACTATGTTCAGTTCTGGTTTCCTAGCTGGCCAAGTTGGATGATTGAGATTGGATTTTTGACCATTCTAGCCTTGGTCAATTTGATTGCGGTGAAACTCTTTGGGGAAGTTGAGTTTTGGTTTGCGATGGTCAAGATTGTGGCTATTTTAGCCATGATTGCCACAGGAGTCTTTATGGTCTTGACAGGCTTTAAGACACCACATGGAGTAGCAAGTTTGGCTAATATCGCCGACAATTTCTCACTATTTCCTAATGGTGGAGTTAACTTTGTCATGGCCTTCCAGATGGTTTTCTTTGCCTATCTCATGATTGAGTTTATCGGGGTAACGACTTCAGAAACCAAAAATCCACGTCAGGTCTTGCCAAAAGCCGTTAAGGAAATTCCTTTGCGTATCGCCTTTTTCTACGGTGGTGCCCTCTTAGCCATCATGGCTATCATTCCCTGGCGTGAACTTGCATCGGCTGATTCTCCCTTTGTTACAGTATTTGAATTGGCAGGTGTCAAGTGGGCAGCAGCCTTGATTAACTTTGTCGTCTTGACGTCAGCAGCATCTGCCCTTAACTCGACCCTTTATTCAACAGGTCGCCATTTGTACCAGATTGCCCATGATTCGCCAAATCCATTCTTAAAAGCGATCAAGGCAGATACCCTTTCTCGCCACAATGTGCCACAAAATGCCATCATCGCCTCAGCAATCTTGATTGCCCTAGCAGCCTTTATTAATATCTTGCCAGGTGTTTCCGATGCCTTTGCCTTGATTACGGCATCATCATCAGGTGTCTATATCGCCATTTATATCTTGATTATGGTGGCTCACCTTAAATACCGCAAGTCACAGGACTTTATGGCGGACGGCTATCTCATGCCCCATTATCGTTTCCTAAATCCCTTAACCATGCTCTTCTTTGCCTTTGTCTTTGTAACTCTCTTTTTACAAGAGTCTACATTTGTAGGAGCAATCGGTTCAGCTATCTGGATTATCGGTTTCGGGATTTATAGCCAGTGGAAATTTAGAAAATAAATTAATACTTAATGAAAATCAAAGAGCAAACTAGGAAGCTAGCCGCAGGCTGTACTTGAGTACGGCAAGGTGAAGCTGACGTGGTTTGAATTTGATTTTCGAAGAGTATAAGGACTCATCAACTCAGGTTGGTGAGTTTTTGCTAGTTTGACAGTCTATTGAAATAAGACTATAATCAAGCTGTAACAGTGTTTAAGGAGGTTTAGATGTACTTTAGATTGGAAAATAAGGAATCCCATAAATCACAAGAAATAGGGAATCTGATTCGTCTTTATAACCGTTCAAAAAGAGAAGAAGCTGAAAGTGAGCCACTTAATCTTTATGTCGAAGATGAAAAGGGCAATCTCCTGGCAGGTTTGATAGCAGAGACTTTTGGAAATTGGTTGGAAATTGAGTATTTGTTTGTAAAAGAGGAACTGCGAGGGCAAGGAATCGGTTCAAAACTATTGCAGCAAGCAGAAACTGAAGCTAAGAATCGAAACTGTCGTTTTGCTTTTGTCAATACTTACCAGTTTCAAGCTCCTGATTTTTATAAAAGGCATGGCTACAAGGAAGTCTTTAAGTTACAAGACTATCCCCACACAGGACAAAGATTTTATTACCAAAAGAATCTGTAAGGTGAATATGAAAGCATAAATAAAAGAGGGGGGCTTGACATAAGTATGAAGGGGATTCTCGATAAATACCAGTTAAATCCTACAAATTGTGTCTGTCTAGACGATATTGAGGACAATACAGTCGTAGCTAAGACATTAGATGTGAAATCCTACGATGCTGTAGATGTTTTGAGAAAATTGAATAAGCAGAAAACTCTCTATCATTTAGGTGGTAGAGAGTTTTTTGTTAATAAAATTTTACAAAATGACATTTATATATTGCATTAAGTTAGATATATGATATAATGTTGTTAAAAAGAGGCGCAACTTTTTAAAATTAATGAGAATCAAAGAGAAAACCAAGAATGTTAATGGAGGAATAAAAAATGGAAGTTATAAATGTAAGTAAGCATTATGCTCATTCAATCATTCTCAAAGATATAAATTTTGCACTTAATAAGGGTGAAATTGTTGGTCTAGTAGGGAGAAACGGAGTTGGCAAGAGTACATTGATGAAAATTCTTGTTCAGAATAATCAACCGACTTCAGGGAATATTATAAGTAGTGATAATGTTGGGTATTTAATCGAAGAACCAAAATTATTTTTATCTAAAACAGGTTTAGAGAATTTAAAATATTTGTCAAATTTATATGGTGTTGACTACAATAAAGAAAGATTTGGAAGTTTGATCCAAGAGTTAGATTTGACTCAGTCTATTAATAAAAAAGTAAAGACCTATTCTTTAGGTACAAAACAAAAATTAGCTTTGCTTCTAACTCTCGTTACGGAACCTGATATATTGATTTTAGATGAACCGACTAATGGTTTAGATATTGAATCATCACAAATAGTTTTAGCAGTTCTAAAAAACTTAGCTTTACATGAAAATGTGGGAATTTTAATATCGAGTCATAAATTAGAAGATATTGAAGAAATTTGTGAGAGGGTCCTTTTCTTGGAGAACGGGCTTTTGACATTCCAAAAAGTAGGAAAAGATAGACATAATTGCTTGTTTGAGATAGCTTTTTCATCAGCTACAGATAAAGACATTTTCCTTACCAAACAAGAATTTGGGGATATTGTTCAGGAAGAGGGACTGAAAATTACTATGTCTGGGAATATTCAAAGTAGTGAGCTTTTTAAATTTTTTAACGAAAACTCTATTAAAGTAGTTGATTTTGAAACTAAAAAAGAGACGCTTAAAGATATTTATCTAAATCGTTCAAAATAAAGGAAGGTTATAATCATGAAATTAAATAAATTGAATTTTCTTAAGGAAAATATAAGAGATTTATATTCATCAGGCGTAATATATCTCGGATTGATTATCTCGTTTATACCGCCGATACTGGTTACATTCTTTATTCTAAAGACTCAAGGGACATCACTTGGTATTAAGCATATTTCAAATTTTTATGCTATGCTCGGTATGTTAATGGCTGTTATACATGCTAACCGAATTATTAGCAGGGATTTTTCTAACAATACGATCAGTTTATTTTATAATCAAAAGAAAAATCGGATGATTTACGTCTTGTCTAATTTTCTATATGCCATCTCAGTTTCTATTATTTATGCTTTGAATGGCATTGTGCTACTAGTCATCGTATGTAAATTGGGTGTTCCAGGTGATTTAGGATTAGATTTTATAGTAGCTATTGTAGTCAATACAATTTTGTTAGTCCTATTTTATTTTCTATTATCTTACATTTTCTATTTATACAAATTGAAAAGTGGCTTGATATTTGGTATTTTAGTTGCTTTACTACTCTTTATCCCTAATATATTAAATACGATTATGATGAATACTAGTAATGATTTGTTTATCAAAGCAATTGAACTTCTTCCTTTTTATTCTTTACCTGTATTTGTGGCTTCAAATACGATGTCTATTAGTCAGTATCTTGTGGTAATCACTACAATCATTTTATTGTACTTTTTCACTCTCAAGAAAAGCAAGAAGTATTCATTTTAGTTTCGTTTAGTATTATTTACCTACTTAAAATGTTAGTAAAAAATAAAAAGTACCCGCACCTATCTCGCTTTCGTCTCTTCACGGGAGGTATCTCTATGAAAAAATCAGTCATCTTGCTATGATCCTGCTCTTGCTGTGTACACGTTTTTGTCTTATGCTAGACTCATTTCCAAAAGCATTATATAATAGTGATATGAAAGCAACTAAACTAAACAAGAAATACAAGCAATCAAAACTCGTTTAAAAGATTCTACTAAAGCTAATACTAAATAGCCAGCTAGGGAGTTTATTTCAAACAATCCAACATACTGATTTTAGGCTGAAGATAATATTGGAGTGCTAATTAATGAGCTTATAATAATAGCTGACAGCTTGTGTTAGTTTTGTATTTTTTAAGAGTAGATGAGTATTAAAACTATAAGGAGGACGCAGGTGGCTAAAAATTTAAAATTAAAATTAGCTCGTGTGGAGCTTGATTTAACACAAGGTCAACTGGCAGAGGCTGTTGGGGTGACGCGCCAGACTATTGGTTTGATA
Source organism: Streptococcus mitis (assembly GCF_009496205.1). GTDB lineage: Bacteria > Bacillota > Bacilli > Lactobacillales > Streptococcaceae > Streptococcus > Streptococcus mitis_BN. The sequence continues at coordinate 26,031 of NZ_WIJO01000014.1, read as the reverse complement.
GAGGCGGGGAAATACAATCCTAGTCTTTCCCTCTGCCAGTCCATTTGCAGATGTTTAGGCAAAACTTTGGATCAATTATTTTGGGAGGAAGAAGATGAAAAATAGATTTTTTTATTATCAATTACTAGACGAAAGAGAAGAACAACTGATCAATAAAGCGGGGGCTGAAAGTTTCTATATCTCTATAGCTTTCTTGATTTTATCTTATATGATTGCAGTATTAGCACCAAGTCTTTTTAATCCGAGAATGATTCTCATCACTATCATTATTGGAACTTCTTACTTTTTCGGCCGTGCTCGAGATTTTGGTGTGAACTACTATAGTCGTTTTCATTTTACAATTTTAGGGTGTTTGCTGGTAACTCTCGCTATTACGACTCTTTTGATGTTGCAGAATTATCAATTCAATATCGAAATTTATCAGCACAATCCTTTGAACGTTAAATACTTGTCTGCTTGGGTCATTACTTATGTCATTTACCTTCCATGGGTCTTTATCGGCAATCTCGGTCTGAAGATCTATGGCGAATGGGCCCAGAAAAAGTTCGAGCAAGACATGGATGAATTGGAGAGTGGAGAATAGCTTGTTACTCTTTTCTCAATCCAGCTAAAATGTGATATAATAGTAATAATTTATTGGAATACATGAAAGTTTTTGAGAATTTTCATGTATTTCTAGTTAAGGAAGTAGGAAAAGTATGTATCCAGATGATAGTTTGACATTGCACACGGACTTGTACCAGATTAACATGATGCAGGTTTACTTTGACCAAGGGATTCACAATAAAAAGGCGGTCTTTGAGGTGTATTTCCGTCAACAGCCTTTTAAAAATGGCTATGCAGTTTTTGCAGGTTTGGAAAGAATTGTGAATTATCTTGAAGACTTGCGTTTTTCAGATAGCGATATTGCCTATTTGGAGTCGCTGGGCTATCATGGGTCATTCTTGGACTATCTCCGCAATTTCAAGTTGGAGTTGACCGTTCGTTCTGCCCAAGAAGGGGACTTGGTTTTTGCTAATGAACCGATTGTGCAGGTGGAAGGCCCTCTAGCTCAATGTCAATTGGTCGAAACGGCTCTTTTGAACATCGTCAACTACCAGACCTTGGTGGCGACTAAGGCAGCTCGTATTCGTTCAGTCATTGAAGATGAACCCTTGATGGAGTTTGGGACACGTCGGGCTCAAGAAATGGATGCAGCTATCTGGGGAACACGCGCAGCGGTGATTGGTGGTGCCAATGGAACCAGCAACGTGCGTGCTGGTAAACTCTTTGACATTCCTGTCTTGGGAACCCATGCCCATGCCTTGGTGCAGGTTTATGGTAACGACTATGAGGCTTTCAAGGCTTACGCTGCGACCCACAAAAATTGCGTTTTTCTTGTGGATACCTATGACACCCTTCGTATTGGGGTACCAGCTGCTATTCAGGTGGCGCGTGAGCTAGGCGACCAGATTAACTTTATGGGTGTACGAATTGACTCTGGGGATATTGCCTACATTTCCAAGAAAGTTCGTCAGCAACTGGACGAAGCTGGATTTACAGAGGCTAAGATTTATGCCTCAAATGACCTAGATGAAAATACTATCCTCAACCTCAAGATGCAAAAGGCTAAGATTGATGTTTGGGGTGTGGGAACTAAGCTGATTACAGCCTATGACCAGCCAGCTCTTGGAGCAGTTTATAAGATTGTAGCAATCGAAGATGAAAATGGGAACATGCGCAATACGATTAAGCTGTCTAATAATGCGGAAAAAGTGTCTACGCCAGGTAAGAAGCAGGTGTGGCGCATTACCAGTCGTGAAAAAGGTAAGTCAGAAGGAGACTATATCACTTATGATGGCGTAGATGTTGCCAGCATGACAGAAATCAAGATGTTCCATCCGACTTATACCTACATCAAGAAGACCGTTCGTAATTTTGATGCCGTGCCTCTCTTGGTGGATATTTTCAAAGACGGAAAATTGATTTACAATCTGCCTAGCTTGACTGAGATTCAGGCTTATGCCCGTAAGGAATTTGACAAGTTGTGGGATGAGTACAAGCGCGTGCTTAATCCACAGCATTATCCAGTGGATTTGGCGCGTGATGTATGGCAAGACAAGATGGACTTGATTGACAAAATGCGTAAGGAAGCCCTCGGTGAAGGAGAAGAAGAATGAGTTTGCAAGAAACGATTATCCAAGAGCTGGGTGTCAAACCTGTAATTGATAGTCAAGAAGAAATCCGTCGTTCCATTGACTTCTTAAAAAGATACCTGAAAAAACATCCCTTCCTTAAAACCTTTGTACTAGGGATTTCTGGGGGACAAGACTCAACCTTAGCAGGTCGCTTGGCCCAATTAGCCATGGAAGAAATGCGAGCTGAAACAGGGGATGATAGCTACAAATTTATAGCTGTCCGCCTGCCATACGGAGTACAAGCCGATGAAGCAGATGCTCAAAAAGCTCTAGCCTTCATCCAGCCAGATGTCAGCTTGGTAGTTAATATCAAGGAATCGGCAGATGCCATGACAGCTGCAGTTGAAGCTACAGGAAGCTCTGTTTCAGACTTCAACAAGGGCAATATCAAGGCTCGTTGCCGTATGATTGCTCAGTATGCCCTTGCTGGTTCCCATAGCGGAGCGGTCATTGGAACAGACCATGCTGCGGAAAATATTACAGGTTTCTTTACCAAGTTTGGTGACGGTGGTGCGGATATTCTCCCTCTTTACCGTCTCAATAAACGTCAAGGAAAACAACTCTTGCAGGAACTTGGGGCAGACCCAGCTCTTTATGAAAAAATCCCAACAGCAGACCTAGAAGAAGACAAACCAGGCCTAGCTGACGAAGTGGCTCTCGGAGTCACTTATGAAGAGATTGACGACTACCTAGAAGGCAAAACAATCAGCCCAGAAGCTCAAACAACTATCGAAAACTGGTGGCACAAAGGCCAACACAAACGCCACCTACCAATCACTGTTTTTGATGACTTTTGGGAGTAAAAACCTCCGGTGGAGGTTTTTACCCTGAGCCTAGAAATGAGAAAGCGAAGAAGGTCCGGTGGACCTTTTTAGCTTCTTGCCTAGAAACTGGGAAGCAAGAAAAACCTCCAGTGGAGGTTTTCGGCCTCTCATCTTGAAATAAGAAAGTGAGAGAAGGTCCAGTGGATCTTTTTAGCTTATTACCTTGAAATTAAAAAGCAAAGTAAATTTAAATTGAGGTTGGGCAGAGAATCATCTATCAGAAAGCGAGGTGGCGTCATGAAAGCAATCGGTACGCAAATATTACAGACAGATCGTTTAATCTTGCGAAGATTTTTAGAAAGTGATGCAGAAGCCATGTTTCAGAATTGGGCTTCGTCTGCTGAGAATCTAACCTACGTCACTTGGGATCCTCATCCTGATGTCGAGGTGACTCGAAACTCGATTCGTAATTGGATTGCCTCCTATGCTAATCCCAACTATTACAAATGGGCCATTTGTCTCAAAGAAAACCCAGGGCAAGTGATAGGAGATATCAGCATTGTCGAAATACACGAGGAAGATTCAAGTTGTGAAATTGGCTATGTGTTAGGCAAGGTTTACTGGGGATATGGGATTATGACAGAAGCCTTGAAAGCTGTCTTGGACTTTTGTTTTACTCAAGCAGGTTTTCAAAAAGTTAGAGCTCGATATGCCAGTCTCAATCCAGCTTCAGGTCGTGTCATGGAGAAGGCTGGAATGTCCTATCTAAAGACTATTAGCAATGGTGTAGAGAGAAAAGGCTATCTTTCGGACCTTATTTATTATCAGATAAGTAGGGAAGACTAGTGAAATTTCTTTTCAGTTTCCATCAAAGTCAGACTTTGTCTGGCTTTTTTTGCAACATTTTTTACATAACCTGATTAAATTCCTATTTTTCCCTATCATTATCCCTATTTTTTCTGGAATTTTGAGGCTATAATAGTCCTATCAAATCAAAGAATGGAGGAAGGCAATGGATAATATAATCTTTTTTATCAGTGTTTTTCTTGCTGGAATTCTTTCCTTCTTTTCTCCTTGTATCTTACCCTTGTTACCGGTCTATGCAGGGGTACTACTGGATGATAAAGATGGTGCTCAGGTTTCTAGTGGCAAATGTTCAATCTCACTTGTTAGTTTATTGCGAACTCTGGCCTTTATTGCAGGGATATCCTTTGTTTTTATCTTACTGGGATATGGAGCTGGTTTTTTAGGCAATTTGCTGTATGCTTCTTGGTTTCAGTATGTGACGGGGGTGGTTATCATTCTCTTGGGCTTGCACCAGATGGAAGTCTTACATTTTCAGGGACTCTACAAGGAAAGAAGGCTACAATTAAAGAGACAGGTACAAAAGGGTAAGGGCTATAGTCAGGCATTTTTACTGGGATTGACCTTTAGTTTTGCCTGGACGCCTTGTGTGGGTCCGGTTCTTGGCTCTGTTTTGACTTTAGCGGCTTCAGGTGGTTCAGGTGCCTGGCAGGGAGCTGGTCTCATGTTGATTTACACGCTGGGTTTGGCTCTACCATTTTTGGCTCTAGCTCTTGCCTCCAGCTATGTTTTGAAACATTTCCGAAAACTCCATCCTTATCTAGGAACCCTCAAAAAAGTGGGTGGTTTCCTCATTATCGTGATGGGAATCTTGGTGCTTTTGGGAAATGCTTCCATTTTGACTACATTATTTGAATAGAGAGGAAGAAGAAATGAAAAAATGGCAAACATGTCTCCTTGGAGTCGGCTCAATCTGTTGTTTAGCAGCCTGTTCGGCTAAAAATATGTCAGACGAAGCTACTATGAAGGAGCAAACAAAAACAGAACAAGTTAGTTCGCAAACTGCGACTAAAGGTCAGGCGGTTGCTGATTTTGAACTGACGGGAGTAGATGGTAAAACCTACCGCTTGTCTGATTACAAGGGTAAGAAAGTCTATCTCAAATTCTGGGCTTCTTGGTGTTCCATCTGTTTAGCTAGCCTTCCAGATACGGATGAAATTGCTAAGGATGCTGGTGATGACTATGTAGTTTTGACGGTAGTGTCACCTGGACACAAGGGGGAACAAGCTGAAGCAGACTTTAAGAACTGGTACAAGGGCTTGGATTATAAAAATTTCCCAGTTCTAATTGACTCATCAGGAAAACTTTTGGAAAGTTATGGTGTCCGTTCTTACCCAACTCAAGCCTTTATAGACAAGGAAGGCAAGCTAGTCAAAACGCAACCTGGTTTTATGGATAAGGATATGATTTTAAAAACATTGAAAGAAATGGGGTAGAGAAAGGTCATGAATGATAAAGTAAAATTGTTTGTTTTGGCAGGAATCTTTTTCCTAGCCATAAGCGGTTTCTATTTTCTATTGATGCGAAATACAGGGCAGACAGATAGCTCGCAAATTGAGAAAGCATCAGTTAGCCAAGGAGGAAAAACAGTGAAAAAAACAGAAGTGAGTAAAGATGCAGACTTGCACGAAATTTATCTAGCTGGGGGATGTTTCTGGGGAGTGGAGGAATATTTCTCACGCGTTCCCGGGGTGACAGATGCCGTTTCAGGCTATGCAAATGGTAGAGGGGAGACAACCAAGTACGAATTGATTAACCAAACAGGTCATGCGGAGACTGTCCATGTTACTTATGATGCCAATCAAATTTCCCTCAAGGAAATCCTGCTTCATTATTTCCGCATTATCAATCCAACTAGCAAAAATAAACAAGGAAATGATGTGGGAACCCAGTACCGTACTGGTGTTTATTACACAGATGACAAGGATTTAGAGGTGATTAACCAAGTCTTTGATGAGGTGGCTAAGAAATACGACCAACCTCTAGCAGTTGAAAAGGGGAGTCTGCAGAATTTTGTCGTGGCAGAGGATTACCACCAAGACTATCTCAAGAAAAATCCAAATGGCTACTGCCATATCAATGTCAATCAGGCAGCCTATCCTGTCATCGATGCTAGCAAATATCCTAAGCCAGGTGATGAAGAATTGAAAAAGACCCTGTCACCTGAGGAGTATGCAGTCACCCAGAAAAATCAAACAGAACGAGCTTTTTCAAACCGCTACTGGGATAAATTTGAATCTGGTATCTATGTGGATGTGGCAACTGGCGAACCCCTATTTTCATCAAAGGACAAGTTTGAGTCTGGTTGCGGATGGCCTAGTTTCACTCAACCCATCAGCCCAGATGTTGCCACCTACAAGGAAGATAAGTCCTACAATATGACACGCATGGAAGTACGGAGCCGAGTTGGAGATTCTCACCTTGGCCATGTCTTTACAGATGGGCCTCAGGACAAGGGGGGTTTGCGCTACTGTATTAATAGTCTCTCTATCCGCTTTATTCCTAAAGACCAAATGGAAGAAAAAGGATATGCTTATTTACTAGATTATGTTGATTAAGAGGGCTTTCCTAAGCAGTTAGAGGAGAATTTTGCTATACTGATACTAGTAAGTGACAAAGGAGAGAAGCATGATCTATACAATCTTAATCGTAGAAGATGAATATTTGGTAAGACAAGGCTTGACCAAGCTGGTCAATGTAGCAGCCTACGATATGGAAATCATAGGTCAGGCTGAAAATGGAAGACAGGCTTGGGAATTGATTCAACAACAAGTTCCAGATATCATTCTAACCGATATCAACATGCCTCAGCTAAATGGCATCCAGTTGGCTAGTCTGGTTCGAGAAACCTATCCTCAGGTGCATTTGGTCTTTTTAACAGGTTACGATGATTTTGATTATGCTTTGTCTGCTGTCAAACTCGGTGTGGATGACTACCTGCTTAAGCCCTTTTCTCGTCAGGATATTGAGGAAATGTTGGGGAAAATCAAGCAAAAGTTGGATAAGGAAGAAAAGGAAGAGCAATTACAAGATTTATTGATCGATAAGTTTGAGGGAAATATGGCCCAGAAAATCCAGTCCCATCTGGCTGATAGCCAGTTTAGTTTAAAGGCTTTGGCCAGTGACTTGGGCTTTAGTCCGACTTATCTGAGTTCTTTGATTAAGAAAGAGTTGGGTCTGCCTTTTCAGGATTACCTGGTGAGAGAGCGTGTCAAACAAGCTAAGCTCTTGCTTCTGACCACAGATTTAAAGATTTACGAGATAGCTGAAAAGGTTGGTTTTGAAGATATGAACTATTTTACCCAACGCTTTAAGCAGATTGCAGGTGTGACGCCTCGTCAGTTTAAGAAGGGGGAAGGTCGATGAAGCGTTCTTCTCTCCTAGTCAGAATGGTTATTTCCATCTTTCTGGTCTTTCTCATTCTCCTAGCTCTGGTTGGGACTTTCTACTATCAATCTAGTTCTTCAGCCATTGAGGCTACTATTGAGGGCAATAGCCAAACGACTATCAGTCAGACTAGCCACTTTATCCAGTCTTATATCAAAAAATTAGAAACCACCTCTACCAGTTTGACCCAGCAGACGGATGTCCTAGCCTATGCTGAGAATCCCAGTCAAGACAAGGTCAAGGGAATTCGAAGTCTGTTTTTGACTATCTTGAAGGCAGACCAGGACTTGAAAACTGTTGTGCTGGTGACTAAATCCGGTCAAGTCATTTCTACAGATGACAGTGTGCAGATGAAAACTTCCTCTGATATGATGGCTGAGGATTGGTACCAAAAGGCCATTCATCAGGGAGCTAAGCCTGTTTTGACACCAGCTCGTAAATCAGATAGTCAGTGGGTCATTTCTGTCACTCAAGAACTTGTTGATGCAAAGGGAGCTAATCTGGGCGTGCTTCGTTTGGATATTTCTTACGAAACTCTGGAAGCCTATCTTAACCAACTTCAGTTGGGTCAGCAGGGCTTTGCCTTTATCATCAATGAAAACCATGAATTTGTTTATCATCCTCAACATACAGTTTATAGTTCATCTAGCGAAATGGAGGCCATGAAACCCTATATTGAGACAGGGCATGGTTATACTCCAGACCACCGATCCTATGTCAGTCAGGAAAGGATTGCTGGAACTGATTGGACGGTGCTTGGTGTGTCTTCGTTGGAGAAGTTAGATCAGGTTCGGAGTCAACTCATGTGGACCTTGCTTGGAGCCAGTGTCACCTCTCTTCTTGCCTGTCTCTGCTTGGTGTGGCTTAGTCTTAAACGCTGGATTGCTCCTCTGAATGACTTGAGAGAAACCATGCTGGAGATTGCTTCTGGTAATCAGAATCTTCGTGCGAAGGAAACTGGTGCCCATGAACTGAGAGAAGTGACTCGTCAGTTCAATGCCATGTTGGATCAGATTGATCAGCTGATGACGGATATTCGCAGGCAGGAAGAGACGACCCGTCAGTACCAACTTCAAGCCCTATCGAGCCAGATTAATCCGCATTTCCTCTATAATACATTGGACACCATCATTTGGATGGCTGAATTTCAGGATAGTCAGCGAGTGGTTCAGGTGACCAAGTCCTTGGCGACCTATTTCCGCTTGGCGCTCAATCAGGGTAAAGATTTGATTTGCCTGTCTGACGAAATCAATCATGTCCGCCAGTATCTCTTTATCCAGAAACAACGCTATGGAGATAAGCTGGAATATGAGATTGCTGAAAATCCTGCTTTTGACAAGCTAGTCTTGCCCAAGCTGGTGTTACAACCCTTGGTGGAAAATGCTCTTTACCATGGCATTAAGGAGAAGGAAGGTCAGGGACATATTAGAGTTTCTGTTCAGAAAAAGGATTCAGGATTGGTCATCCGTATTGAGGATGATGGCGTTGGCTTCCAAACTGCTGGCGATAGTAGTCAGAGTAACCTCAAACGTGGAGGAGTAGGCCTTCAAAATGTTGACCAGCGTCTTAAACTTCATTTTGGAGAACATTACCAGATGAAGATTGATTCTGCACCCGATAAAGGAACGACGGTTGAAATATACATAAATAGAATAGAAACTAGCTAACTCCCAGTTAATTCTGGGAGTTTTATGCGTAATTGAGCAAGCTTTCTAGGTTGTCTATCTTGCTAAAAATAAGAAAAAACGATATGATAGATAATGACAAAAGAGGTATCAAGTATGAAGGAAAAAGACATTCAAAGAGAAACAAGCCAGATTGTAGAAGATGTGTTGGAAAAGGCCAATTTGAAGCAAGGATCTATCTTTGTTTTGGGCCTTTCTTCTAGTGAAGTCATAGGTGGTCAGATTGGCAAGGAATCCAGTCAAGAAATTGGCGAAATCATTGTGAAGACCATCCTAGATATCCTAGAGGAAAAAGGAATTTATCTAGCTGTTCAAGGCTGTGAACATGTCAATCGGGCTCTCGTTGTTGAACGTCAGGTTGCAGAGCAGTTTGGTCTGGAAATCGTCAGTGTCCTTCCTACTCTTCATGCAGGAGGTTCGGGTCAATTGGCAGCCTTCAAGTTTATGCAGGATCCAGTTGAGGTTGAATTTATCAAGGCTCATGCTGGATTGGATATCGGAGACACTGCAATTGGCATGCATGTCAAGCATGTTCAGGTTCCGATTCGCCCTCTTTTGAGAGAAATTGGGCATGCCCATGTAACGGCTCTTGCTAGCCGTCCAAAATTAATTGGAGGTGCGCGTGCGCATTATCCACAAGATTCTATCAGAAAGTCGTGAGAATGAAAAAAACAAAACAACAACTAGAAAAAATCACCAAATATTCGATTCGTAAGCTAACTGTTGGGGTAGGTCCTGTAGCCATCGGGGCCTTCCTTTTTGGTGCTAGTACCCTTTCAGTAGATAAGGTTCAAGCCAATGAAGTCGGCGGTGCTCATAGCGTTCATTACCGTTATTTGGCGGAGCAGGAATTGACCGAGTCTGAAAAAGCCCTGATTCACCATGAAGTTCCTACAGAATTTCAAGATGATGATATTCTTTATGTAGTTTATCGCAAGAAGGCAACTACCAGTCAACAACTTCCTTATACAGGAAGTAAGGAACTAGCTTTGGCAGGTCTTGGCTTGGCAACGGCTTCTCTAGCAGTCTTTTTGGTGTCCAAAAAAGGTCGTAGAGAAGTTCTAGGTGTTCTCTTGATTGGTTCTTTAGGAGCCAGCACCTTTGTACCTTATGGGACATTCGCATTTGAAAATAAAGAATTGCTTTCTTATAACCAAACTATTTCAGCCTCTACACATGAAGGCTTGGCTGAAGGGATTATCCATATTGATGGCTATGAATACATTGGCTACTTCAAGGAAGCAGAACTCCATCCATCAAGACCAGCTTCAGCTGAACAGACTCAGTTGCCAGTAGAGAAGCAAAGTTCAAAAGAAATCGAGAAAACTGAAGTCGTTCAAGAAAGACCTGCTGTTGCTCCAGAAACTATCGTTGAGAATCCTGTAGTAGAGAATCCAGTTGCTCCTGCTATTGAAGAAAAACCAGTTTCTGAGAAGCCTCAGACAAGACAGGAAGAGAGCTTGGTGGAGATTCCGTTTGAAACAGTCACAAATCCAGATGCGAATCTAGCAGAAGGACAGACTCGTATCGTCGCAGCTGGAGTAAAGGGTCAGCGTCGCCTTGTAAGCAAAGTTTCGATGGTCAACGGTCAAGAAGTTAGAGAAGTCATCGAAGACCAAGTAGTCCAAAATCCTGTGTCGCAAGTCATTGCAGTCGGAACTAAGAAAGAGGTGCAACCTGCTCCAACTCCAGTACCACAAGCTGAACCAAGTCACCAAGTAGCTAAAGGTACACAAGAAGAAGGTAAGACAGGACAAGCCTTAACGCAACCAGAACTTCCAGAGCCTCCGGTTGAAGCAAAAGGAACCCAAGAAGAAGGCAAGGAAGGCCAAGCTTTAACACAGCCAGAATTGCCAGAAGCTCCAGTAGAAGCAAAAGGAACTCAAGAGGAAGATAAAGCAGGCCAATCATTAACACAACCTGAAATGCCAGAAGCTCCAGTAGAAGTAAAAGGCACACAAGAGGAAGGTAAGGCAGGTCAAGCTTTAGTACAGCCAGAACTTCCTGAATATACAGAACCAGTTTCAACTAAGGGAACACAAGAAACAGGAAAAGAAGGACAAGCTACAGAGCAACCAGCAAATCCAGAATATAAAGTAACAACAGGTACAGTTGAGAAGTCTACCGAAAGTGAATTAGATTTCACAACAGAAGTTGTTCCAGACGATGCAAAATATGTAGATGAAGAAGTTGTTGAACGCGAAGGTTCTAAAGGAGTTCAAGTTACCAAAACAACTTACGAAACAGTTGAAGGTGAAGAAACAGATAAAGTCCTTTCTACAACTACAGAAGTGAAAACTCCTGCCGTTTCTAAAGTCGTTAAAAAAGGAACGAAACCACTTGAAGGAACAACAGTTGAAACAAGAGAAGAAGTCATTCCTTTTGAAACAAAAGAACAAGAAGATGACACTTTAAAACGCGGAACAAGACAGGTAGCTCAAGAAGGTGTAAACGGTAAGAAACAAATTACTGAAACCTATAAAACGATTCGTGGAGAAAAAACAAATGAAGCTCCAACAGTAGAAGAAACAGTTCTTCAAGCACCTCAAGATAAAATTATTAAGAATGGTACAAAAGGTTTAGGAAAACCAACCTTAGAATGGGCTAAAACAGAAAAAGATGTCTTGAAGAAGAGTGCTACAGCTAGTTATACATTGACTAAGCCAGCTGGAGTAGAAATCAAATCGATTAAAGTAGCTCTGAAAGATAAGACTGGACAAGTTGTTAAAGAAGTGACAGTAGAAGAAAATAAATTACAAGCTACTTTAGACAACTTGAAATATTATCAAGGCTATACATTATCCACAACGATGGTTTATGATCGTGGAGAAGGCGAAGAAACTGAAACATTAGAAGATAAAGAAATTCAGTTAGACCTTAAAAAAGTTGAAATCAAAAATATCAAAGAAACAAGCTTGATGAGTGTGGACGCTGATGGAAACGAAACAGATACTAGTTTGCTTACAGAAAAACCAGCTGATGTTGCTCCCTTATATTTGCGTGTAACCACTCATGATAACAAAACAACAAGACTTGCGGTAAGTTCTGTTGAAGAAGTTGTTGTTGATGGAAAAACATTGTACAAAGTTGTAGCAAAAGCTCCAGACTTAGTTCAACGTAGAGCTGATGATACACTAAGCGAAGAGTATGTACATTACTTTGAAAAACAATTACCAAAGATTGGAAATGTCTATTACAACTTTAAAGAACTCATTGAGGATATGCAAAAAGACCCAACTGGTGAGTTTAAACTTGGTGCAGATTTGAATGCTGCCAATGTTCCAACACCAAGTAAACAGTATGTAACAGGAACGTTTAAAGGTAAGTTGTCTAGTGATGGGGATAAGCGCTTTACAATTCATAACCTAGCGCGTCCACTATTCAACCGAGTTGAAAACGCTCATATTCATGACTTCAATCTAGGTAATGTCGATATCAACATGCCTTGGGCTAATAAGACAGCACCGCTTGGTGATATGTTTAAAAAGTCAACGATTGAAAATATTAAAGTGACAGGTAACGTAGTAGGTAACAATGATGTTACTGGTATGGTCAATAAACTGGATGAATCCAATATGCGTAATGTAGCCTTTATTGGTAACATTACAAGTGTAGGTAATGCAGGATGGTGGTCTGGTGGCCTTGTTAGCGAAAGCTGGAGAAGTAACACAGACAACTCTTACATTGATGCATATATTAAAGGGAATAAAGCTAAAGTCGGTGGCCTGGTTGCTAAATTGAATCACGGTGATAACCCAATGGACGTTAGTGCATGGGGACGTCTGAAGAATTCCGTGGCAAAAGGTACGATTGATGTGAAAGAACCTCTTGAAACAGGTGGTCTGCTTCATTCTAATTGGTCGTGGGGGCTTGCTGAAAATAACGTTACCATGATGAAAGTGAAGAATGGTGGTGAGATTCTTTACGGTTCTCGTGATGCAGAGGATGATGATTACTTTGGTGCAAACTGGGTTCGAAATAATAATGTATTCGTTAATGGTGTAAGTGAAGGTAAACAATCTTATTCTCGTTCTAGTCGTTGGAAAGGTGTTTCCCAAGAAGAAGCTGATGCAAGAATTGCTAAAATGGGAATTACTGCACATGAATATACAATAACTGAATATTTTGTAGATAAGTTAAACCATAAGGCAACAAAAGCAGATACTTACAAATCTACTCAAGATTATGACGTATCTCGTGAACTTGCTTACCGTAATATTGAAAAACTTCAACCGTTCTACAACAAAGAATGGATTGTAAATCAAGGTAATAAGATTCCTGCAGATTCTAAATTACTAAATACAGAAGTTTTATCTGTTACAGGTATGAAAGATGGACAATTTGTGACCGATTTATCAGATGCTGACCATATTATGATTCATTATGCTGATGGTACGAAAGAAGAAAAAGCTGTGTCACCTAAGGCTACATCAAACGTGGAACAAGTAAAAGAATATGGTATTACAGATTTAGGAGATGTCGTTTACACACCAAATATGGTGGTTAAAGACCGTACTCAATTACTAAGTGATATTAAAGCAAAATTAGATACAATTACTCTTGAATCTCCTGAAGTTCGTGCGATAACAGGTAATGTTGGAGCATTATATTTAGAAGAAAGTTTCGCTGAAGTTAAACAAAATCTTGATAAATTAGTGAAAGCTCTTGTTGAAAATGAAGATCATCAGTTAAATGGTGATGAAGCAGCCATCAAAGTACTTCTTAAGAAAGTAGAAGATAATAAAGCTAAAATTATGATGGCACTTACTTACCTCAATCGTTATTATGGAATTGAATATGGTGACTTGAACATTAAGAATATGATGATGTTTAAACCAGACTTCTATGGTAAAACACCAAGTGTTATTGACAGATTGATTCGAATTGGCTCGCAAGAAAAGAACTTAAAGGGTGATAGAACTCAAGATGCATATCGTGAAATTATTGCAGGAGACACTGGTAAGGGTGATTTACGTAGTTTCTTAGATTATAATATGCGTCTCTTCACAAATGATACAGATCTTAACGACTGGTTTATCCATTCAGCAAAAAATGTTTATGTTGTAGAACCTGAAACAACAAATCCAGACTTCAAAAATAAACGTCATCGTGTCTTTGATGGTCTGAATAATAATATGCATGCACGTATGATTTTACCATTATTGAACTTGAAGAAAGCACATATCTTCATGATTTCGACTTATAATACTATGGCTTATAGTTCATTTGAAAAATATGGTAAAAATACAGAAGCTGAACGTGAAGCGTTTAAAGAACGTATTAATTATGTAGCTAAAGCTCAACAAACATACTTAGATTTCTGGTCACGTCTTGCACTTCCAAGTGTTCGTGATAGACTACTTAAGAGCCAAAATATGGTTCCTACACCTGTATGGGATAATCAAGCTTATGCGGGTATTAAGGATGCTAATCGTCGTGGATATGGTACAGATGGTAAGGTAGCGACACCAATTCGTGAGTTATTTGGTCCAACAGACAGATGGCATCAAATTAATTGGAATATGGGAGCTATGGCTAAAGTTTATGGAAAACCATATGAAGATGAACAAGTTTTCTTCATGGTAACAAATATGTTAGAGGACTTTGGTATTTCAGCCTTTACACATGAAACAACTCACATAAATGACCGTATGGCATATCTTGGTGGTCATGGACATCGTCCAGGTACAGACCTTGAAGCATATGCGCAAGGTATGTTACAAACACCTGATCAATCAACATCAAATGGTGAATATGGAGCATTAGGGATTAATATGGCTTATCATCGTCAAAATGATGGAAATCAATGGTATAATCCAAATCCTGAAAAATTACAAACTCGTGAACAAATTGATCACTACATGAAGAACTACAATGATGCTCTTATGATGTTAGATCATCTTGAGGCTGATGCTGTATTACCGCAGTTAAAAGGAAATACGAGTCGCTGGTTCAAGAAAATGGATCGACAATACCGTAGTGGAAATTCAGGTCATCAGTTCGATAAAATTCGTGAATTGACAGAGGATGAGAAAAAAGTAGCAATCAATACTATTGATGATTTAATTACTAATAACCTAATGACGAAACATGGTGCTCCTGGTGATGGTACTTATAATCCAACGGACTTCAGTTCTGCTTATGTCAATATGAACATGATGACTGGTATCTATGGTGGAAATACAAGTACAGGTGCTCCTGGTGCGGCATCATTTAAACATAATACATTCCGTATGTGGGGTTACTTCGGATACGAAAATGGATTTGTTGGATATGCTTCTAGTAAGTATCAAGATGCAGCTAATAAAGAAAATAATAAGCTATTAGGTGATGACTTCATTATCAAGAAAGTATCTAATAACAGATTTAGTACTCTTGAAGAATGGAAGAAAGCTTATTATCAAGAAGTGAAAGCAAAAGCTGACAAAGGATTTACTGCAATTGAAATTGATGGTAAACAAATTACTAATTATGCTGAGCTAAAAGTCTTATTTGATAAGGCGGTTGAGGCTGACTTAGCAGGTGGAGGAACAGCTAAAACTGTAGAGCTTAAATCAAAAGTCTTTAAAGCACTTCTTAAGAATACTGATGGATTCACAGGAAATCTTTTTAAAGCATAAATTGTATTAAATAGATGAGTAAAAAGGTAGATTAAGTTTTTCTTGATTTACCTTTTTATGCTATACTTAAGCTATGCATAGAAAAACAGTGATTGATTTTAGGGATTTGGGGGAGAGATACACCTTCACTCAGCCTATCAAAGAGTTAAAAACGAGAGATTTAGCAGAAGTGGCGGACTTGCTGGCACAAGTGGAAAGCTACCAAAAGAAGGGCTATTATGTGGTGGGCTATGTTAGCTACGAGGCTGCACCCGCTTTTGAAGAGAAACTAGCAGTTCACAAGGCACCTTTATTGGACGAGTATTTACTGTATTTTACTGTTCACGATAGGGTGGAGACCTCCCCTATTCCTCTGACTTATGATGAGGTTGATTTGCCTTCAAATTGGCAGGAAGTGACGTCTGAAGCAGAATATGAAAAGGCGATTGCACAGATACATCATCATTTGCGGCAGGGAGACACCTATCAGGTCAACTACACCGTCCAACTCAAGCAAAAATTAAGTGCCAATCCTTTTGCCATCTACAATCGTATGGTAGTAGAGCAGGAGGCGGGCTACAATGCTTATGTTGAACATGACGAGATGGCAGTGATTTCCATGAGCCCAGAGCTCTTTTTTGAGCAAAATGACCGTGAGTTGACAACGCGACCAATGAAGGGAACGACTCAGCGTGGAGTGACTGACCAAGAAGATTTAGAACAGGCTAGCTGGTTGGAGCAGGATCCCAAAAATCGCTCTGAAAATATGATGATTGTGGACCTCTTGCGCAATGATATGAACCGTATTTCTGAAGTGGGGAGTGAGCATGTGGAGCGTTTGTGTCAGGTAGAACAGTATTCAACTGTTTGGCAGATGACTTCAACCATCAAGAGTCAGTTGCGAGAGGATGTTGACCTTGTTGAAATCTTTCGCTCTCTCTTTCCTTGTGGATCTATAACGGGTGCACCGAAAATTGCGACTATGGAAATCATTAAGAACTTGGAGCCACAACCACGCGGAGTCTACTGTGGAACGATTGGTCTTTTACTTCCAAATGGGCGACGAATTTTTAATGTTGCTATCCGGACTATTCAACTGTATCAAGGGAAAGCCATCTATGGAGTTGGCGGAGGAATTACATGGGATAGCACATGGGAATCTGAATACCGCGAGGTTCATCAAAAGGCAGCAGTTCTCTATCGTAAACAAGCTCGCTTCCAACTGATTACAACTGGAAAAATTAGCCAAAAACAACTGCTGTTTGAAGAGCAACATATAGAAAGACTGAGAAAAGCAAGTCGGTATTTTGCATATCCTTTTGATGCAGAAGACTTGAAACAAAAGATAGAGGAAGAGTGTCATGCTTGTGATGTTCATCAAGACTATCGTTTGCGAATTAGTCTCAGCAAGTCTGGAGAGATAGAACTCAGTCGTCAAGTATTGACACTCCTTAGTCCGAGCTTCTGTCAAGCACAACTTTGCCTGCAGGAAGCAGATTTGAATCATGAATTTACCTATTTTAAAACGACTCATAGACCACATTTGATCCTAGGGGAACAAGAGAAGATTTACTACAATAAGTCAGGAGAACTGCTTGAAACCTCTATTGGAAATTTGGTTCTGAAAATCGCTGGAAAGCTCTATACACCGCCAGTCCGACTTGGCATCTTACCGGGAATTTACCGTCAGCATTTGCTGGAAACAGGACAGGCAGAAGAGAGAGTCTTGACCTTGGCAGATTTTGCCCAAGCAGAAGCCATCTATGGCTGTAACGCGGTGAGGGGCTTGTATGAATTGTCAGTAAAGGAGAGCTAAATGAAACTAATATTTTTACATGGATTAGGCCAGTCAGCGGAGAGTTGGAAGGAAGTGCAGGAGTTACTTGCGGATTATCCCTCTGAAGCCCTCGACTTATTCCCTACGGGAATTACTAGCTATCAAGAAGCCAAGGAGCGCATTTATCAGCACTTGTCAGAGGAGACAGAACCTTTTGTCCTAATCGGTTTGTCCTTAGGAGCTGCACTTACATTAGAGCTGTCAAGTTATGATTTACCAAATCTTCAAGGTTTAGTTTTGTCAGGTTGCCCTCTGAAATTAGCTGGAAATATCTTATTTAAAATCCAGTTGATGATTTTTAAACTACTTCCAAAAAGTTTTTTTGAAAAACGGGGAGCAAACAAAGCTCTTATGGTCGGAGTTTCTGAGGAATTGAAGACACTTGATTTAACAGATATATCAAGAACTTGTCCTTATCCAACCTTACTAATTTGTGGTAGCAAAGATAAACCGAATCTTAGTTCTATGAGAAGTATTCATAAACTAATATCAGAATCCCAATTTCAGATTATCCCAGACGGCCCTCATGTTTTGAATAAGGAAAAACCAAAAGAGTTTGCAGAAATAACCAGAAGTTTCCTTGAATTGCTGAAATAAGTTTGATAAAATACTATTGAAATCGATATCATAATTATGGGAGAAAAAATGAACAAACGTCTATTTTTAAAAATGAGTCTAGCTAGCTTGCCAGTTTTAGCCTTGTTTTCACAACCTGTGTTAGCAGAAGAAAATATTCATTTTTCTAGTTGTAAAGAGGCTTGGGCGAATGGATACGCGGATATTCATAAGGGAGAACCTGGTTATTCTGCCAAGTTAGACCGAGATCATGATGGTGTGGCCTGTGAATTGAAAAATGCCCCAAAAGGTGCTTTCAAAGCAAAACAAGAGACTACAACTCAAACTGATACAAGTTCAGCAACAGCAAGTGGCTGGGTTAAGCAGGATGGTGCTTGGTACTACTTTGATGGAAATGGAAATCCAGTGAAAAACGTTTGGCAGGGAAATTATTACCTGAAAGAAGATGGTCAAATGGCCCAGAGCGAATGGATTTATGACTCTTCTTATCAAGCTTGGTATTATTTGAAATCAGATGGTTCTTATGCTCGCAATGCATGGCAAGGAGCTTATTACCTTAAATCAAACGGTAAAATGGCACAAGGTGAGTGGGTCTATGATTCTTCTTACCAAGCCTGGTATTACTTAAAATCAGATGGTTCTTATGCTCGCAATGCATGGCAAGGAAACTACTATTTGAAATCAGATGGTAAAATGGCTAAAAATGAGCGAGTTGATGGAGGTCGCTACTACGTAGATGCTTCAGGTCTATGGAAACCATAAGTAAGGATAAAATCTAGAAAGTTAATGCAAACCTTTGCACAAATCTAACGATTTTGTTATACTAGTACTGTAAGCATTTTCAATTAAAAAGGAGAATATGATGAGTCAAAAGATTATTGGGATTGACCTTGGTGGAACTTCTATCAAATTTGCAATCTTAACAACAGCAGGAGAAATCCAAGAAAAATGGTCTATCAAGACTAATATTTTGGATGAGGGAAGTCATATCGTTGATGATATGATTGAGTCTATTCAACATCGCTTGGACTTGCTTGGATTGGCAGCAGCAGACTTCCAAGGTATTGGGATGGGATCACCAGGTGTGGTTGACCGTGAAAAAGGAACTGTTATCGGTGCCTACAACCTCAACTGGAAAACCCTTCAACCAATTAAAGAAAAGATTGAAAAAGCCTTGGGCATTCCATTTTTCATCGATAATGATGCCAACGTGGCCGCTCTCGGTGAGCGCTGGATGGGTGCTGGTGATAACCAACCAGATGTTGTCTTTATGACACTCGGTACTGGTGTTGGTGGCGGTATCGTCGCTGAAGGCAAATTGCTTCACGGTGTGGCTGGTGCAGCAGGTGAGCTTGGCCACATCACTGTTGACTTTGACCAACCAATTGCATGTACTTGCGGTAAGAAAGGTTGCCTTGAGACAGTCGCTTCAGCAACAGGGATTGTCAACTTGACTCGTCGTTATGCTGATGAATACGAAGGTGATGCAGCCTTGAAACGCTTGATTGATAACGGAGAAGAAGTAACTGCTAAGACTGTCTTTGATTTGGCAAAAGAAGGAGACGACCTTGCTTTGATCGTTTACCGTAACTTCTCACGTTACTTGGGAATCGCTTGTGCTAACATTGGTTCAATCCTAAACCCATCAACCATCGTTATCGGTGGTGGTGTATCAGCTGCAGGAGAATTCCTTCTACAAGGTGTTCAAAAGGTTTACGACGAAAATACCTTCCCACAAGTACGCACAACAACTAAATTGGCTCTTGCAACTCTAGGAAATGACGCTGGAGTTATCGGAGCAGCATCACTTGTATTGCAATAAAATAATAAAAGGAGAAAAACACTACTTTAAATCGAGTGATTTTCCTCCTTTCTTTTTTTATGCTATACTAGTTAGGACAATAAATGAGGTGAGAGTAAATGACAAAAGCAGATACGATTTTTAAAGAAAATATTGAACGAATCCTCAAAGACGGTGTCTTTTCAGAGCAGGCTCGTCCCAAGTACAAGGATGGAACCGTTGCCAACTCCAAGTATGTAACGGGTGCCTTTGCAGAGTATGACTTAGCAAAAGGGGAATTCCCCATCACAACCTTGCGTCCTATTGCCATCAAATCCGCAATCAAGGAAGTGCTCTGGATTTACCAAGACCAGTCAAATAGCCTAGACGTGCTTAATGACAAGTACAATGTTCACTACTGGAATGACTGGGAAGTGGGAGATACGGGAACTATTGGTGAGCGTTACGGGGCGGTCGTTAAGAAACACGACATCATCAATAAGCTTCTCAAGCAGTTGGAAGCCAACCCTTGGAACCGCCGCAATATTATCTCTCTCTGGGATTATCAAGCTTTTGAGGAGACGGACGGCCTCCTCCCATGTGCCTTTCAGACCATGTTTGATGTCCGCCGTGTAGATGGAGAAATCTATCTGGATGCGACCTTGACGCAACGATCGAATGATATGCTGGTGGCCCACCACATCAATGCTATGCAGTATGTGGCTCTTCAAATGATGATTGCCAAACATTTCGGCTGGAAGGTTGGGAAGTTCTTCTACTTTATCAACAACCTCCATATCTATGATAATCAATTTGAACAAGCTCAGGAATTGCTTCGTCGGGAGCCGTCAAACTGCCAACCACGTTTGGTTTTGAATGTGCCAGATAAAACCAACTTCTTTGATATCAAAGCAGAAGACTTTGAGTTGGTGGATTATGACCCTGTCAAGCCACAGTTGAAGTTTGACCTAGCTATTTAAAAGAATAGAAAAAAGAAGTTGAGACAATAAATCCCAACTTCTTTTGTTTTTTAACGTGATACGCGGCGACGAGCTGCTTTTTTACGGTTTTCTTCGATGAAAGCTGCTTTTTGCTCTTCTGGTTCAATCACTTTCTTTTTAAATGCGTATACTGCACCTGCAACTGCAGCGACAGTTCCTGCGACACCTGTTACAAGACCTTTAGCGAATCCTTTAGCCATGAGTCTTCCTCCTTTATATTCTATACCAGCCAGCCTCCTCAAGAGGTCACATTTTTCTGACTGACCTTTTTGTGTTATAATAATAGTAACGAAAAAATGGGAATTTTTCAAGGAAAAAAGATGAAAACAAAAATAATTGTGATTGTTGGACCGACTGCTGTTGGAAAGACGGCTCTAGCTATTGAAGTGGCCGAGCGTTTTAATGGCGAAGTGGTTAGTGGAGATAGCCAGCAAGTCTATCGAGGACTTGATATTGGGACGGCTAAGGCTAGTCCAGAAGAGCAGGCAGCTGTTCCTCATCATTTAATTAATGTTAGAGAGGTAACCGAGTCTTACTCGGCTTTTGATTTTGTTTCAGAAGCTAAGATGGCTATTGAGGAAATTCATAGTCGTGGCAAGCTTGCCATTATCGCTGGTGGAACAGGACTTTACATACAGAGTCTACTAGAAGGATATCATCTCGGTGGAGAGACACCACATGAGGAAATTTTAGCTTACCGAGCTAGTTTAGAACCTTTTTCAGATGAGGAGTTAGCCCATCTGGTAGAGCAAGCAGGTCTTGAAATTCCCCAGTTTAATCGTCGGCGCGCTATGCGTGCCTTGGAAATCGCCCATTTTGGTCAGGATTTAGAAAATCAAGAGACCTTGTATGAACCATTGATTATCTGCTTGGATGATGAACGCAGTCAATTATATGAACGAATCAATCATCGAGTGGATTTGATGTTTGAGGCTGGGCTTTTAGATGAGGCCGAGTGGCTTTTTGACCATTACCCGGATGTGCAGGCTGCTAAAGGCATTGGCTACAAGGAACTCTTTCCGTATTTCCGTGGAGATCAGACCTTGGAGGAAGCCAGTGAGAGTCTCAAACAGGCGACTCGTCGTTTTGCCAAGCGTCAGCTAACTTGGTTCCGTAATCGCATGCAGGTCACCTTTTATCAGATTGGAGAAGCTGGTGTGCAAGACCGCATTTTAAGCCAGATAGAGGAGTTTTTAGATGATTGATACGGAAAAAAAAGAGGAGCGAGTCCTGCTCATTGGTGTGGAATTGCAGGGCATGGACAATTTTGACCTCTCCATGGAAGAATTGGCCAGTCTAGCTAAGACAGCTGGGGCAGTCGTTGTAGATAGTTACAGACAGAAACGTGAAAAATATGATTCCAAGACCTTCGTCGGCTCTGGTAAGTTGGAAGAAATTGCACTCATGGTAGATGCAGAAGAAATCACCACTGTCATCGTCAACAACCGTCTGACCCCAAGGCAAAATGTCAATCTAGAGGAAGTTCTGGGTGTTAAGGTCATTGACTGTATGCAGTTGATTTTGGATATCTTTGCTATGCGAGCTCGAAGCCATGAAGGGAAGCTCCAAGTCCACCTAGCCCAGCTCAAATATCTCTTGCCCCGCTTGGTTGGTCAGGGGATTATGCTCAGTCGTCAGGCAGGGGGAATTGGTTCCCGTGGACCTGGTGAAAGCCAGCTGGAGCTGAACCGTCGTAGCGTTCGCAACCAAATCACAGATATCGAGCGCCAGCTCAAGGTGGTTGAGAAAAATCGGGCGACTGTCAGAGAAAAACGTCTGGAGTCTAGCACCTTTAAGATTGGTTTGATTGGTTATACCAATGCTGGGAAGTCAACTATCATGAACACCTTAACCAGTAAGACCCAGTATGAGGCTGACGAACTCTTTGCGACTCTGGACGCGACGACTAAGAGTATTCATCTAGGGGGCAATCTTCAAGTAACTTTGACAGATACAGTGGGCTTTATCCAAGATTTGCCGACAGAGTTGGTGTCCAGTTTCAAGTCAACCTTGGAAGAAAGCAAGTATGTAGACCTTCTGGTTCATGTTATCGATGCCAGCAATCCTTACCATGAGGAGCATGAAAAAACAGTTCTTTCCATCATGAAAGACCTGGACATGGAAGATATTCCTCGTCTGACACTTTATAATAAAGCGGATTTGGTGGAGGATTTCACGCCTACCCAAACGCCTTATGCCCTCATTTCTGCCAAGTCTGAGGATAGTCGTGAGAACTTGCAGGCACTATTTTTAGAGAAAATCAAGGATATTTTTGAATCCTTTACCCTGCGCGTGCCTTTTTCAAAGTCCTACAAGATTCATGATTTGGAAAGTGTTGCGATTCTGGAAGAACGTGATTATCAGGAGGACGGCGAAGTCATTACAGGCTACATTTCTGAGAAAAACAAATGGAGGTTAGAAGAATTTTATGACTGATATCAAAACTTTGGCTCTAAAATATGGGGGCTATACAAGTCTGGATAAGGTCTATCTGGATCAGCTTCTAGCTGGCAAGACAGAGCAGGAGCAGTTGGCACTGATCACTCCTCCGCCCAGTGTAGTCAATGCTTACTTTGCAGAACTCTACCAGAAAAAGAGTCCTGAGGCTGCGACGGATTATTTTGCAGAACTAAGTCAGGAACTGAATCTTTACAATACTGAGCCGAGTTTCACCCTAGAAAACAAGCCTTTTATTCGACTTAATCTGTCTGGAAAATCCTTTGGTTTTTGTTATGAGAGTGAGGGTCTGGGTAGAATTTTCTCTGAAAATAAAGAGGTAATCTCAGATGACTTGCTCTTTGAAATTGCGCAAATTTTCCCCCATCAACTGATCTTTGAGGAGTCTGGCAAGATTTACATGAAGGCTGTCGGAGAAGAGGAAGTCGTCTCTGTTGAAAGTTTAACTCCTTTAACGGATTTAGAAACCTTGGCAGATGGTCGCAAGCGTCTTAAAGGTTACAGCCAAGAGGAGTTATTACAAGAAGCTACTGCTTTTTCTGGCAAGCACTATTTCCGATCGGAAAATCGCACAGCCATGTTATATATTGATTAATTAGAAAGTATCGAATGGATATTCAATTTTTAGGAACGGGGGCTGGCCAGCCCTCTAAAGCCCGCAACGTTTCAAGTCTCGCCCTGAAACTTTTGGACGAGATTAACGAAGTCTGGCTCTTTGACTGTGGAGAAGGTACGCAAAATCGCATCCTGGAAACCACGATTCGACCACGTAAGGTCAGCAAAATCTTTATCACCCACCTGCATGGAGACCACATTTTTGGCTTACCAGGTTTCCTTTCTAGTCGAGCCTTTCAGGCTAATGAAGAGCAGACGGATTTGGAAATCTATGGACCTCAAGGGATCAAGTCCTTTGTCTTAACCAGCCTTCGTGTGTCAGGTTCGCGCCTGCCTTACCGTATTCATTTTCATGAGTTTGACCAAGATTCTTTAGGAAAAATCCTTGAGACCGATAAATTCACGGTGTATGCTGAGGAGTTGGATCACACTATTTTCTGTGTTGGCTATCGTGTTATCCAAAAGGATTTAGAAGGAACTTTGGATGCTGAAAAACTCAAAGCTGCTGGCGTCCCATTTGGCCCGCTTTTTGGAAAAATCAAAAACGGTCAGGATGTTGTTCTAGAAGATGGCAGAGAAATCAAGGCAGCTGACTATATCTCAGCTCCTCGTCCTGGTAAGATTATCACTATTCTTGGAGACACTAGAAAAACCAATGCCAGTGTGCGTCTGGCTGTCAATGCTGATGTCTTGGTTCATGAGTCGACTTATGGCAAGGGTGATGAAAAAATTGCCCGCAATCATGGTCACTCAACCAACATGCAGGCAGCGGAGGTCGCAGTAGAAGCAGGTGCCAAACGCCTTCTGCTCAACCACATCAGTGCGCGTTTTCTCTCAAAAGATATCAGCAAGCTCAAGAAAGATGCTGCAACGATTTTTGAAAACGTTCATGTGGTCAAAGACCTAGAAGAAGTGGAAATCTAGAATCTCGAGAAAGGAAAAGTATGTCTACGATTCTTATTACGGGCGCCAGTGGTGGTCTAGCCCAAGAAATGGTCAAACTCTTGCCAGAAGACCAGCTTATCTTGCTTGGTCGAGATAAGGAAAAATTAGCCCAACTCTACGGAAATCATCCCCATGCAGAATTGATTGAAATCGATATTACCGATGATTCAGCTCTAGAAACTCTGGTAGCAGACCTCTATCTCCGCTATGGCAAGATTGATGTCTTGATTAACAACGCTGGTTACGGGATTTTTGAGGAATTTGATCAGATTTCTGACAAAGATATTCACCAGATGTTTGAGGTCAATACCTTTGCTTTGATGAATCTATCTCGTCGTTTTGCAGCTCGTATGAAGGAAAGTAGAAAAGGGCATATCATAAACATCGTCAGTATGGCAGGTTTGATCGCTACTGGCAAGTCCAGCCTTTACTCAGCGACCAAGTTTGCGGCTATTGGTTTTTCAAATGCTCTGCGCCTCGAACTGATGCCCTATGGAGTCTATGTGACAACGGTCAATCCAGGGCCAATCCGCACAGGATTTTTTGACCAAGCCGACCCAGATGGTACCTATCTCAAGTCGGTTGAACGCTTCCTGTTGAAACCAGATGCAGTGGCTAAAAAGATTGTCAAGATTATAGGAAAAAACAAACGAGAACTCAATCTACCGATGTTGTTGCACCTAGCCCATAAGTTTTACACCCTCTTTCCCAAGCTAGCAGATAAGTTGGCAGGGGAAACTTTTAACTATAAATAGAAGAAGTTCCTTTCAAAGGGACTTTTTTACTTTTTTAATTTAAATGTTAATGAATGCTTTTCTTTTAAAACTACATTCAGTTTTTTTAATTCTTCTACAAATTTTAGAAAAAACAATCAAAAGCTAAATTCCCAAACTAACTTCCACCGCTGGTAAAAGTGGAAGTTAGTCTGATAAAAATCGTAAAAACCAGTGGAAATCCGTGTCAGGGTAAGTTCCACTGGTTTTACTAATGCTTGATTTCATCGCTTTTGTAACCAAAATGAATCAAAAAAAAGAGCGCACAAAATCCCCTCATCTGAAAGCGTTTCAGATTAAGTTCCGCTATGGTGGAAGTTAGTGTGAGACGTTTGAATGGGGTTGAAGGTTAATTTTTAGAACGAGTAATGTAGCAAACTGACAGACGTCTTCTGCAGGTATTTTAGAAATACCAAGAAGCTTAGGAATCTCTTCTCTGTAAGAAAAAGCAAGGAGTTCATGGGCTGACTTTCCATTCAAAGCAGCGCGTTTGACACTGTTGACATGCGAACAAACGAGATTAATGTCCTCTTGAGTTAAGTTGTCAAAAGAAGTTCCCTTTGGTAGAATA
>NZ_WIJO01000013.1:0-43543 GCF_009496205.1 Streptococcus mitis | reverse complement strand
CATATGAATCTTTCTAATGAGTTGTTTTGTCGCTTTTCATTATAGATCTTATGGGACTTTTTTTCTACAACAAAATAGGCTCCATAATATCCATAGGGGATTTACCCACTACAAATATTATAGAACCCCTTTTTTATGAATTTGTGTAAAAATTCTTGACATATTTTCTAAATAAAGATAAACTATTTACTAGTTAATTAAATGGTTAAACACTAGTTAAGGAGTTATAGTGAAAAAGAGGACGATTTTAGTATTGATGAGCAGTGTATTGGCTCTGGTATTAGGTGCTTGTGGCCAAAAGGAAAGTCAGACTGGGAAAGGGATGAAAATTGTAACCAGTTTTTATCCTGTCTATGCTATGGTCAAGGAAGTATCTGGTGACTTGAATGATGTTCGGATGATTCAGTCAAGTAGTGGGATTCACTCCTTTGAACCTTCAGCAAATGATATCGCAGCCATCTATGATGCAGATGTCTTTGTTTACCATTCGCATACGCTTGAATCTTGGGCGGGAAGTCTGGACCCCAATCTTAAAAAATCCAAAGTTAAGGTTTTAGAGGCTTCTGAAGGAATGACCTTAGACCGAGTCCCAGGGCTAGAAGATGTGGAAGCAGGCGATGGAGTTGATGAAAAAACGCTTTATGATCCTCACACATGGCTAGATCCTGAAAAAGCTGGAGAAGAAGCTCAGATTATCGCTGATAAACTTTCAGAGGTGGATAGTGAGCATAAAGAAACTTACCAGAAAAATGCGCAAGCCTTTATCAAAAAAGCTCAAGAACTAACTAAGAAATTCCAACCTAAATTTGAAAAGGCGAGTCAGAAAACCTTTGTAACACAACATACAGCCTTTTCTTATCTTGCTAAGAGATTTGGATTAAATCAACTTGGTATTGCAGGTATCTCTCCTGAACAAGAACCAAGTCCAAGACAACTAACAGAAATTCAGGAATTTGTTAAAACCTATAAGGTTAAGACGATTTTTACAGAAAGTAACGCTTCTTCAAAAGTAGCTGAAACTCTTGTCAAATCAACAGGTGTGGGGCTTAAAACTCTGAATCCTTTAGAGGCAGACCCACAAAATGACAAGACTTATCTCGAAAATCTTGAAGAAAATATGAGTGTTTTAGCAGAAGAATTGAAATGAGGAAAGAATGAAAATCAATAAGAAGAAACTTGCTGCTGGTGCAGCTGTTGTCCTTTCTTTAAGTCTTTGTATTTATGCATTGAATCAACATCAGACAGGAGAGAACAAAGATACGAATCGTGTATCTTATGTCGATGGGAAACAAGACACTCCAAAAACAGAGACACAAACACCAGAGCAAGTCAGCAAAAAAGAAGATATCCAGGCTGAACAAATTGTTGTGAAAATCACCGATCAAGGTTATGTGACTTCACACGGTGATCATTTCCATTATTATAATGGGAAAGTTCCTTTTGATGCGATTTTCAGTGAAGAACTTTTGATGAAAGATGCCAATTATCAACTTAAAGACGCTGATATTGTCAACGAAGTCAAAGGTGGTTACATTATCAAGGTGGATGGTAAGTATTATGTTTACCTTAAGGATGTGGCACATGCGGATAACGTTCGTTCGAAGGACGAAATTGAACGCCAAAAACAAGGTCATACTCACGATGCCCCAACATCTAATAGTGCAGTGGCGCTTGCTCAATCTCAAGGTCGCTATACTACTGATGATGGCTACATCTTTAATGCATCTGATATTATAGAGGATACTGGGGATGCTTATATCGTCCCTCACGGTGGACATTACCACTACATTCCAAAGAGTTCCTTGTCTGCTAGTGAATTGGCTGCAGCTCAAGCTTACCTCTCTGGAATTAGAAATCAGCCTAGTGTGACTGACTATCGTCCAAGTACAAATGGGACTGGTCAAACTACCAAGCCTATTCAACAGGCTGAAATATCAAGTAATAAATCCGATAGTCTTCAAAGTCTATTACAGCAGCTCTATGCTCTTCCAAGTACTCAACGATATGCTGAATCGGATGGTTTGATTTTTGACCCTGCTAAGATTTTAAGCAGGACATCGAGTGGTGTAGCGATTCCTCACGGAAACCACTATCATTTCATCCCCTATACAAAGCTTTCTACATTAGAAGAAAAGATTGCGAGAATGATTCCTCTAGCTAGTGACAGTGTGAAACCAACACCATTGGAGAATCCAAGCAAACCAGCAGAAAAACCTACTCAGCAAAATCATCATCATGAGCAAGATGGTGACCATGGAAGTCAGGACCCTAAGCATGAAGAGCATGGACATGATGGAGATGGACATGGACACCATCATGATGAAGACCATGATCACGGTTTTGACGCTAATCGTGTCATCAGTGAGGATGAACAAGGCTTTGTCATGAGTCATGGTGACCATAATCATTACTTCTTCAAGAAGGATTTGACTGCTGATCAAATCAAGGCAGCGCAAGACCACTTGAAAGAGGCAAATACAGCAACACCAAATCCAGCTCATGATGACGATCACGATGAAGATCATCATGGACACCATCATGATGAAGACCATGATCACGGTTTTGATGCCGATCGTGTCATCAGTGAGGATGAGCAAGGTTTTGTCATGAGTCACGGCGACCATAATCATTACTTTTTCAAGAAAGACTTGACAGCAGACCAAATTAAGGCTGCACAAAACCATTTGAAAACACATCATGATGTAGAACCTGTAAAACCTCTTGCTAAAACGGTAGAGTCTTTCTCAAGAGATGCTAGTGATGAAGAAAAGATTGCTTATATTTCTAAGACCTACGGTGTTCCACTTGAAGCGATTAGAATTTCAAACGGCTTCTTTGTCTTTGGAAATCCAGACCAAGCCTACGATCCAACTCATATCCATCCCTATGCTGTTCGTAAGGAACACGTTCGGATTCCTCTTCAAACTGGGAATCCAGAACTTGATTTCTTAAATGAACTCTATACCACTGCTTTGCGAGATGGTGTGTCTCCTTATAGTTTACAGGTAGAAAATGGTAGTTTTGTGATTCCTCATGGCGACCATAATCACTACATCAAGGTTCAAACTAAGGGATATGAAGTGGCTTTGAAAAACAAGATTCCAGCCCTACAATCTAATTATCAACCTGGAGTTTTTGATGAAAAAGTAGTTTTAGCAAAAGTAGATCAACTTCTAGCTGATAGTAGAAGCATCTACAAAGACAAGCCTATCGAACAAAGACAGATTGAGTTAGCCTTAGGTCAGTTTACTGAAAACATAAAGAAACTGGCAACTAACTCTACAGCAGGTTATCTTGCGACACTTGATCTCTTTGATAAGCAATATATCCATATTGATGAAAGTGTCAAACCTGTTGAAACAAGCGCTCTAGATAAGAAATACCAATCCTTGATTGATAAAATCAATACCTTGGATACAGACTCTTATGGGCTTCCTAAGAAAGACCTTCTCGTTCGACTCCAGGAAGCTAAGTTGGCTAAAGACGAGGCTGCTTTAGCAGCGGTTGAATCACAACTTCAAGCCTTGCAAGACTTTAATGATCGAACAGGTGTAACAACTGTAGAATACATCAAGTATTTCTACGAACACGTAAATGACGGTCGTTTGAGTGATGAACTTCGAAACAAAGTGGCTCAGTTGACTTGGACCTTGTATCAATCTCAATCCTTCCTTAAGGCAGCAGAATTGAACAAATTATTCCCAAACATCTATCAGGCAAAACAAGAAGTGGAAGAAGCTTTGAAAGCTCAACCAACTACTGCTAAATCGACTCAGACAGTTCTAGATACTGAAAAAGTTGATAATCAAAGTGCCAAGACAGCTATTTATGGCTTCTTGAAAGAATTGTACGGAGACTTTATGCCTGAAGAACATGTCAATCATGTTAGCAAGGAAGAAGTAGAAAGCCGCTTGAGCAAGGCAAATCAACTCTTGGAACAAATCCAAGAAGAAGGAATCAGACAATCCTTGGCAGAAGAAGTAGAAAATCTCAAAGCTGCTACAAACAAGCCTGATGCAGACTTGGATGAAGTAAATAGTCAGGTAAAAGATGTCTTGACTCGTATCGCTAGCGCTCTTCAACAAGAGAAAGAAAATGCTGAGCAAGATCCTCAGACACTTATTCTCTATCAGAAACTCTACGATATTCTCATGTCGCTTCATGCTTATTTAGAAAACAACAAGGGTTCTGATGCAGACTTTGATAAAGTGGATGCATTACTAGATCAACTTTCTGCTAAGAGTAAAGATAAAGCTGCTTTACTTGAATTGACAAAAGCTATTCTGGTCTTGAATCAAGAAATCAAGTCAAAATCAAGCACGAGTGAAGAAGCAAGTCCAGCAACAAAACCTGAATCGAATGCTGATAGCACAAGTGCAGAGAATCAACCAATTGCAAGTACAGCAACCGAAGCACCAGTAGCATCTGAATCTAACAGTGAAACTGCTAGCGACGAAAGCAAACCAAGCAATACAACAGATTCTAAACCTGCTGAACCAGCTTCAGAAAAGGAAACAACAGAATCTACAATAAGTACTGGAAATCAAGAAAAACCAGCAGAATAAAAAGAAAGGCGAAGTAGCTAAGCTACCTCGTCTTTTTAGTCTTTATAAGCCACGATACCAATGATGGTATCAACTGCACGTTCCATAGTCTGAAGGCTGACGTATTCAAAACGACCGTGCATATTCTCGCCACCAGCAAAGATATTAGGGGTTGGGATTCCCATAAAGGAAATCTTAGAGCCGTCTGTCCCGCCGCGAATTGGTTCAATAATAGGCGTGATACCTAAATCTTCCATAACGGCCTTAGCAATGGTAATTGGAGTCATATCTTTTTCAATGACTTCTTTCATATTGTAGTACTGGTCTGTCAAGTTTAGTGTGACACGGTCGCTACCAAGTTCTTGATTCATTTTATCAGCGATAGACTGCATGGCTGCTTTACGCGCTTCAAAGGTATCTTTTTCAAAATCACGAATGATGTAGCTTGCACGCGCCTCCTCAACACTACCTGTCACATCCATAAGATGATAGAAACCTTGGTAACCTTCTGTTAACTCAGGTCGGTCATTTTTTGGAAGTTGATTGTGAAAATCAATTGCTAGCTGAAGGGCGTTGACCATCTGACCTTTGGCAGTACCAGGGTGGACATTGCGTCCTTGGAAATGCAATTCAGCACCAGCTGCTGAAAAGGTCTCGTATTGAAGTTCACCTAGTGGTCCTCCATCAACTGTGTAGGCAAAATCAACATCAAAATCTTCTGCATCAAATTTATTAGCACCAACACCGATTTCTTCATCTGGACCAAAGCCAACACGAATCTCACAGTGCTTGATTTCAGGGTGAGCAGTCAGATATTCAATGGCAGTCATAATCTCAGCAATTCCTGACTTGTCATCAGCTCCTAGCAAGGTTGTTCCATCGGTTGTGATGAGCGTTTGTCCTGGATATTTCTCAAGACTCTTGAAGTCGGCTGGGTCTAGTTTAAAACCAGAATTTCCTAGTTCAATCACGCCCCCATCGTAGTTGTCAATTACCTGTGGATTGACTCCTTCGGCATTAAAGTCAGCAGTATCCATGTGGGAGATGAAGCCAATCTTACGTGTTAAAGATGGATCATTGGCTGGTAAGGTCCCAATTGCAAAACCATTTGGTAGATAATAAACATTTTGTAATCCAACACGTTTCATTTCAGGGATCAGGACATTGGTTGCGAAGTCAACCTGACTCTGTGTACTTGGAGTAGTAGTAGAGTGTTCATCAGAGCGTGTGTTGACCTTAACGTAGGTTAAGAAGCGGTCCAAGAGATTGGGGTAAGTCATAAAAAACTCCTTTTGAATTCATTTTTTCCATTGTATCATAGAAAAGAGAGAAAAACAAAAGACTGAAGTTAGGGAAATTCGCTATGTTGGCGTTTACTTATCAACGAATTAATGATAAAATAAACCTGATAAAAATATCACAAGGAAGCGATTATGAAAAAAGCAATTTTAATGATGACTTTCGGTTCGCCAGAAGAGATTACCTTTGAAGGTGTGGCTGATTTTTTCACAAATATTCGTCGTGGAGTGAGACCTCAAGACCACGAAATTCAGACTCTCTATGATAATTATGTACGAATTGGCGGCACGCCTCTGCAAAAAATTACCCGAGAAGAGGTTGCCTTGGTAGAAGCTAGGCTGGGGAATGAGTATAGTGTTTATTTTGCTAATAAGTTTTCCAAACCCTTTATTCCAGATGTGATTGGTCAGATGGAAGCAGACGGAATCGAGCAGTGTATTTGCTTGATTTTGGAGCCCCATTATTCTTTCTACTCTGTCATGGGCTATGAAAAATTTTTAGAAAGCAAACAAATTAAATTTTTAGTCATTAAGGACTGGTATCAAGAAAAAGCGCTATTAAAATATTGGGCAGATGAAATTGCTAAGATTTTAAAAGAAGAAGTAAAGCAGGATAGATTTAAAGTCATCTTTTCAGCCCATAGTGTGCCCATTTTTGCCTTAGATTTTGGTGATCCTTATATCGACCAAATTTTTGAAAATAGCAAGTTAGTTGCTGAAAAACTAGGTTTGAGTTCCGAGCAATATACAAATACCTGGCAAAGTGAGAGTGATATCGGGATTCCATGGATTAAGCCAGATGTCTTGGAGTATCTTAGAGAACAGAAAGAACATCCAGACCATTATATTTTTGTTCCTATCAGCTTCATCAGCGAGCATATTGAAGTCTTGTTTGACAACGATGTGGAATGTTATGACTTGTGTCAGGAATTGGGGGTGAACTATCATCGTCCACCAATGCCAAATACAGATTCTCGTTTGATTGATGCCTTGGTCAATACAGTCAGAGCCAATGAAAATCAAGAATTTAAGGAATTTCTCCCAGAAGAAGAAACCTTTGATGAGTTAGTTCCTTCAGATGAGACTAAAAACATTTTGGCTGAATCTGAAGATTTACAAATGCCGGAATTTGTGAAAAAACTGATTGAGAAAAAAGGTCGTGAAAATGTTAAAATGCCTTATCTTATTAAGAAAATGCTTGAGAAAGCAGGTAAGTTACCAAAAGAGTAAAGAAAAAGGATTTAGCTTTGCGCTAGATCCTTTTAATCGATTATTTTTTCTCAAGAAGGGCTTTGATTTCTTGAAGTACTTCCAATTCAGTTGGTCCAGCTGGAGCTTCTTCAACAGTTTCTTCTTTCTTAGTAAGGCTTTGGGCTTTTTCCATAGCTTTAATAACGAAGAAGAGAACAGTACCTACAACAAGGAAGTTGATAATAGCACTCAAGAATTTACCATATGTAACACCATTCCATGCAAGCTCAGCGATGTTTTGTACTTTCGCAGCTTCTAAGGCTGGGTTCAATAGTAGAGGAGTGATGATATCATTTACAAATGAAGTAACGATTGCACCAAAAGCAGAAGCAATAATCACACCGACAGCAAGGTCAACAACATTACCACGAAGCAAAAATGCTTTAAGATCTTTTAACATTTTCATAATTCCTTTCCAAAATTTTTACTCTTGATTATATATTAATTAAGAAGTTCTTGCAAGCAATATGCTTAATTTTTTCTTATTTTTTAAAAATAAATACCTTACTAAAAATATAATTGAGGATAATTATCAAGAATTGTGAAATAACGGTTTCAATACTATTAACCTTGTCTATATTATTATTTACAAATTGCCCGATAATATTAGGAAACTGAGTTACAAAGATAAAAGTTAAAAACAAGTCTAAAAGAAAAGTAGAAAGACGTGCTATAGTAAATTTTACTAAACGGCTTGGCCAATTCTCTCTAGCTTGCTTAAAGACAAGCCTATCATTTGTAATAAATGCAAATAGGATACCGATACTATTTGCTAGTCCAGTAGCAAGCAGTTCTTTATGGGTTAATCGATAAATGACTAATCGGGATAGAATGGAGACAAGAGTAGTTGCTATACCAAAAAAGAGATAGGCTAAGAGCTCATTCTCGAAGAGACTTTGAATGCGTTTTTTCATACTTTTAGTATAGCATAAAGCAAGTTATTGTGCTATACTAGTAAGGTTGATTGAATCAACCCTTGGTGCTTAGCTTCTTTCACCAAGCATATTACACGCGGGCAACCGCTAAAGGAGAAAAGATGAAAAAATTAACTATTCGTGATGTAGCAGATATTGCAATTGTTGCTGCTATCTATGTCGTTTTAACTGTCACACCACCTCTAAATGCCATTAGCTATGGTGCTTATCAGTTCCGTATTTCAGAAATGATGAACTTTATGGCTTTTTACAATCCTAAGTACATCATCGGAGTTACCATCGGTTGTATGATTGCTAATTTCTTTAGCTTCGGACTGCTAGATGTCTTTGTTGGTGGTGGTTCAACCTTGGTATTCCTCAGTCTAGGTGTTTGGCTTTTTGCAAAATACAGCAAAGATTACCTCTTTAATGGATTAATTCGAAAAGATCATTTCTTCTTTTCAATCCTCTTTTCAATTTCCATGTTTACTATTGCTGCAGAGTTGAATATCGTAGCGCAATTACCATTTTTCCTTACTTGGTTCACAACAGGAATTGGTGAATTTGCCTCATTGATTATTGGTGCAATTATTATTGGTAAAATTGGTCGTCGAATTGATTTAAGCAAATAGAAGAAGACAAGCTAGGTAGCTCTTACCTGGCTTTTTCTTATGGAAAATTTCTAAGGAAACTTGACAAGTTTTTCTAACTATAGTATACTTTTTAGGTAAGCTGATTTAGCTCAGTTGGCAGAGCGCATCCATGGTAAGGATGAGGTCGCCGGTTCAATCCCGGCAATTAGCATATAATAGACAGGAAAACCCTTGATTTACAAGGGTTTTTGTTATGTCTGCCCCAAATTTTTCAAAGATGTTTCTTATGCACATGTGTAAATAAAATCAAAGAGTTTCGTCTGTTGACAAAAGTCATTCTCTTTAGTAGAATAGTAGATGCGATGAGTCGATAGGTAGTCTTCGGACTACTATTGAGCATAAGGAGGTCATAACGCAGGAGCGGACCTTGATGAGTTGTGTGAACCTGCTCATCACATGAAGATGCCTCTTAGTCCCTAGTCTAGCGACTGGGGATTTTTATTTTCCAAAAAATGATGAAAAAGCTTTGCAATTCATGGAAAAAGTAGTATAATACATCTATTATAGAAATTTTTAGAAAATTCCGAAAGAGGTTATTTATGGGATATACAGTTGCTGTAGTCGGCGCGACAGGTGCTGTCGGAGCTCAGATGATAAAAATGTTGGAAGAATCAACACTTCCAATTGATAAAATTCGTTTACTTGCTTCTGCACGTTCAGCAGGCAAGACTTTGAAATTTAAAGATCAAGATATTACGATTGAAGAAACGACTGAAACAGCTTTTGAAGGAGTTGATATTGCTCTCTTTTCAGCAGGTGGTTCTACATCAGCAAAATATGCACCATACGCAGTGAAAGCTGGAGCGGTAGTAGTAGATAATACATCTTACTTCCGTCAAAATCCAGATGTTCCTTTGGTTGTTCCAGAGGTCAATGCTCATGCACTTGATGCCCACAACGGAATCATTGCCTGCCCTAACTGTTCGACAATCCAAATGATGGTGGCGCTTGAGCCAGTTCGTCAAAAATGGGGCTTGGATCGTATCATCGTTTCAACTTACCAAGCCGTTTCAGGTGCTGGTATGGGTGCGATTCTTGAAACACAACGTGAACTTCGTGAAGTATTGAATGATGGAGTGAACCCACGTGATTTGCATGCCGAAATCTTGCCTTCAGGTGGAGACAAGAAACATTATCCTATCGCCTTCAATGCTCTTCCACAAATCGATGTCTTCACTGACAATGATTACACTTACGAAGAGATGAAGATGACTAAGGAAACTAAGAAAATTATGGAAGATGATAGCATTGCAGTATCTGCAACGTGTGTGCGTATTCCAGTCTTGTCAGCTCACTCTGAGTCTGTTTACATCGAAACAAAAGAAGTGGCTCCAATCGAAGAAGTAAAAGCAGCTATCGCAGCTTTCCCAGGTGCTGTCCTTGAAGATGATGTGGCTCATCAAATCTATCCTCAAGCCATTAATGCAGTGGGTTCACGTGATACCTTTGTTGGTCGTATCCGTAAAGACTTGGATGCAGAAAAAGGAATTCACATGTGGGTTGTTTCAGATAACCTGCTCAAAGGTGCTGCTTGGAACTCAGTTCAGATTGCAGAAACTCTTCATGAACGTGGCTTGGTTCGTCCAACGGCCGAATTGAAATTTGAATTAAAATAGTCATATCGTTTAGGAGTTCAGATGAACTCCTTCTTTGAAATAGAGAGGTGTTTCTCATGTCTTATAAAGATTTAAAAGAGTGTAAAATCATCACAGCCTTTATTACCCCCTTCCATGAGGATGGTTCCATCAATTTTGATGCCATTCCAGCCTTGATTGAGCATTTGTTGGCGCATCATACAGACGGAATTCTCCTTGCAGGGACCACTGCTGAGAGTCCAACCTTGACCCACGATGAAGAGTTGGAACTGTTTGCGGCTGTACAAAAGATTGTCAATGGACGTGTGCCTTTGATTGCGGGTGTGGGTACCAATGATACGCGTGACTCTATCGAGTTTGTCAAAGAAGTAGCAGAATTTGGTGGTTTCGCAGCTGGGCTTGCTATTGTTCCTTACTACAACAAACCTTCTCAAGAAGGAATGTATCAGCATTTTAAGGCGATTGCAGATGCTTCTGACCTACCAATTATTATCTATAACATTCCAGGTCGTGTGGTTGTCGAATTAACTCCAGAAACTATGCTTCGCTTGGCTGACCATCCAAATATTATCGGTGTCAAAGAATGTACTAGCTTGGCTAATATGGCTTACTTGATTGAGCACAAACCTGAAGAATTCTTGATTTATACAGGTGAGGATGGAGATGCTTTCCATGCCATGAACCTTGGTGCGGATGGGGTTATTTCTGTTGCCTCTCATACAAATGGGGATGAAATGCACGAGATGTTTACTGCCATTGCAGAAAGCGATATGAAGAAAGCCGCAGCAATTCAGCGTAAATTCATTCCTAAGGTTAATGCCCTCTTCTCTTATCCAAGTCCTGCTCCAGTTAAAGCTGTTCTTAACTATATGGGATTTGAAGCTGGCCCAACACGCTTACCTCTAGTTCCAGCACCAGAAGAAGATGCCAAACGCATTATCAAAGTCGTCGTTGATGGCGACTACGAAGCAACTAAGGCAACTGTAACAGGTGTCCTAAGACCAGATTACTAAGAAAGATTAGAAAATCCATGACCGAATGAACGATCATGGATTTCTTATTTTCCTAAACAGAATTGGCTAAAAAGTTGAGTGATGAGCTCATCAGGAGCAGCATCCCCAGTGATTTCTCCGAGGATTTCCCAAGTACGAGTCAAGTCAACTTGAAGCAAGTCAACTGGCATACCTAGTTCCAGCCCTTCATTAACAGCCTGTAGGCTTTCAACAGCCTTCTCAATCAAGGAAATATGACGGGCATTTGACAAGTAGGTTGCGTCTTGCTCAACCAAACCAGCATTTTCAAAGAAGAGGTTGTTGATGCATTCTTCAATCTTATCAATGTTTTGATTTTTAAGGACTGAAATACGGATGACATCTTCTGGAAGTTCCTCGGTTTCGATGGCCTCAGGTAGGTCTGTTTTATTAAGTAGAATAATGCGATTAGTCTCCTGACTAATTTCTAGGAGTTGGCGGTCTTGGGCGGTTAGTGGTTCACTGGCATTTAGCACTAGTAGAACCAAGTCAGCTTCCTTAAGGGCTTTTTTCGAACGCTCAACACCGATTTGTTCAACGATATCATCTGTTTCACGAATACCTGCTGTGTCAATCAATTTTAGAGGGACACCGTTGATGTTGACGTACTCTTCGATGACATCACGTGTCGTACCAGCGATATCAGTCACGATAGCCTTGTCCTCACGCAAGAGATTGTTGAGAAGGCTTGATTTTCCAACGTTGGGACGGCCGATGATTGCTGTCGAAATTCCTTCACGAAGAATTTTACCTCGACGGGCTGTCCTAAGGAGATTAGTTAGTAATTGCTCAAACTCCATTGTCTTTTCTCGGACAACAGCAGTAGTGGCTTCCTCAACATCGTCATACTCAGGATAGTCGATATTGACCTCAACTTGGGCAAGTGTATTAAGGATTTCTTGGCGTGTATTATTAATGAGGTCAGAAAGGGAACCATCCAATTGTTTGACCGCAATGTTCATGGCCTTGTCAGTCTTAGCACGGATGATGTCCATGACTGCTTCAGCCTGAGTCAAGTCAACACGTCCATTTAGGAAGGCACGTTTGGTAAATTCACCAGGCTCAGCCAACCGAGCTCCTTCACGGATAGCAAGTTGGAGAATTTCATTGGTCACCGCAATTCCACCGTGGGTGTTGATCTCGATAATATCCTCACGAGTGAAGGTTTTTGGAGATTTCATAGCCCCAACCATAACTTCGTCCATGACTTTATCAGTCAGCGGATCAACAATGTGACCGTAGTTGAGAGTGTGGCTGGCAACCTGGCTCAAGTCTTTTCCTTTGAAAATCTTTTGCGCAATAGCAAAACTTTCTGTTCCGCTCAGGCGGACAATACCGATAGCCCCTTCACCTAGTGGAGTAGAGATAGCAGCGATGGTATCAAATTCACGTGTAATCATAATGTTTCCTTTAATAAATAGCTCTTTTCTTGGAAATTTTTCCAAGTCTCTTTTCAAATTGTAACAAATTTGAACTATTTCTTCAATGGATGTTACTTGGAGATTGAAAAAGCCTAAGCAATTCTGCTTAAGCTAGCTTATTTGGTGCGCATTTCCCCTTGTGGGAAGTAGGTTCCTTCTGGCATGTCATTGATGATGACATGGACAGC
This sequence comes from Streptococcus mitis, assembly GCF_009496205.1. Lineage (GTDB taxonomy): Bacteria > Bacillota > Bacilli > Lactobacillales > Streptococcaceae > Streptococcus > Streptococcus mitis_BN. The sequence continues at coordinate 30,648 of NZ_WIJO01000013.1, read as the reverse complement.
AGATTGAGGTGCTCCAGTGTTACGGACAACAGCTTCCGTTACTTCCTTAGCAAGAGCTTTCTTTTGCTCGAGCGTGCGTCCTTCAAATAAATCGATGCGTACAAATGGCATAATGGCTTCCTCCACTAGTTTTTGATTTCTTCTATTTTACCACATTTTGCCGTTTAAAGCTTAAGAAAATTATGATATACTAGAATGTAGCAAAAATTTAGAAATGGACGTGAAGCAAGAAACATGGCACAGTTGTATTATCGTTATGGGACCATGAACTCTGGTAAGACAATCGAGATTCTTAAAGTAGCCTATAACTATGAGGAGCAAGGAAAAGGTGTTGTGATTATGACCTCAGCTCTTGATACGCGTGACGGTGTTGGCTATGTGTCGAGTCGAATCGGTATGAAACGCCCTGCCATTGCGATTGAGGAAACAACTGATATCTTCGGTTATATCCGAGATTTACCAGAAAAACCTTACTGTGTGTTGGTTGATGAAGCCCAGTTTCTCAAGCGTCATCATGTTTATGACCTAGCTCGTGTTGTTGATGAGTTAGATATACCCATCATGGCTTTTGGTTTGAAGAATGACTTTCGCAATGAGTTGTTCGAAGGTTCAAAATACCTCTTGCTCTTAGCAGACAAGATTGAAGAAATCAAGACCATCTGTCAGTATTGTAAGAAAAAGGCGACTATGGTTTTGCGAACACAGGATGGACTGCCCGTTTACGATGGTGAGCAGATTCAGATCGGTGGTAATGAAACCTATATCTCAGTTTGCCGTAAACATTATTTTGCGCCAATGATAACCTCTAACAAGGAGCAAAACTATGACAATTGAACTAAGAGATGTTACAATGGAAAATTATTTTGATGTTTTGAATTTGGATGTCAAGGAATATCAAAAACAATTCATTGCAACCAACGCAATTAGTTTAGCTGAAGCATACGTCTACACTAAAAATGGAGATTTTGTAGCTCCATTGGCAGTTTATGATAATGATGCAATTATAGGTTTTGTGATGATAGCTTATGATAAAAAGATCGGAATTAGTAGTGGAAATTATTTACTATTTCGTTTTATGATTGATAAGAATTTTCAAAATCAAGGATATTTTAAACCAATTATGAATAAAGTACTAGACTATGTTCGGACAGCGCCAGCAGGTTTAAGCAATAAACTTTGGTTGTCTTATGAACCAGAAAATGAACATGCAAGATACTGTTACCTCAGTTATGGATTTAAAGAAACTGGGGAAATATCCGAGAATGAAGTAGTAGCAATCTATGATTTAACAATTGAGAAATAAGGAGAAAAAATGAACATCTATGATCAACTACAAGCTGTAGAAGACCGTTATGAAGAATTAGGAGAATTGCTGAGTGACCCAGATGTAGTATCTGACACTAAGCGTTTCATGGAGCTTTCAAAAGAGGAAGCTTCAACTCGTGACACGGTAACAGCCTACCGTGAGTATAAGCAAGTCCTTCAAAACATCGTCGATGCTGAAGAGATGATTAAGGAATCAGGTGGAGACGCTGACTTGGAAGAAATGGCCAAGCAAGAGCTCAAAGATGCCAAGGCTGAAAAAGAGGAATACGAAGAAAAACTGAAAATCTTGCTCCTTCCAAAGGATCCAAACGATGACAAGAATATCATCCTTGAGATCCGTGGCGCCGCTGGTGGAGACGAAGCAGCACTTTTCGCTGGAGATTTGCTAACCATGTACCAAAAGTATGCGGAAGCCCAAGGCTGGCGCTTTGAAGTCATGGAGGCCTCTATGAATGGTGTCGGCGGTTTCAAAGAAGTGGTTGCCATGGTTTCAGGTCAGTCTGTTTACTCTAAGCTTAAGTACGAATCTGGTGCCCACCGTGTGCAACGTGTCCCTGTGACAGAAAGCCAAGGTCGTGTCCATACATCAACTGCCACAGTTCTTGTCATGCCTGAAGTCGAAGAAGTAGAATACGATATTGATCCAAAAGACCTTCGTGTTGACATCTATCACGCCTCTGGTGCTGGTGGACAGAACGTCAATAAGGTTGCGACTGCCGTTCGTATCGTTCACTTGCCAACCAATATTAAGGTTGAGATGCAGGAAGAACGTACCCAGCAGAAGAACCGTGAGAAGGCCATGAAAATCATTCGTGCGCGTGTTGCTGACCACTTTGCTCAGATTGCACAAGACGAACAAGACGCTGAGCGTAAATCAACGATTGGTACTGGTGACCGTTCAGAACGAATCCGTACTTATAATTTCCCACAAAACCGTGTCACAGACCACCGTATCGGCTTAACCCTCCAAAAACTAGATACGATTTTATCTGGTAAATTGGATGAAGTTGTGGATGCCTTGGTTCTTTATGACCAAACACAAAAATTAGAAGAATTAAACAAATAATGAAATTAGCTCAATTATTTTCAGATTTTGAAGAAGAGTTGATAAGACAAGGAGAGGAAGCTGAAAGCCTCTCTTTTGTCTATCGTAGCCTGAAAAATCTCTCTTTTACGGACTTTGTTTTTGCCCTCCAGCAAGAGGTAACAGAGGCCGAAAAACAATTTGTAGAAGAAATTTACCAGCAACTTGCAGCTCATAAACCACCACAGTACATTATTGGACAGGCAGATTTTTATGGAATGCAGTTAACAGTTGATGAGCGGGTTTTGATTCCTCGTCCAGAGACAGAGGAGTTGGTGGAGCTTATCCTGGCTGAAAATCCTGAGATGAATCTATCAGTTTTGGATATAGGTACAGGTAGTGGAGCTATTGCTCTCGCCTTGGCAAAAAACAGACCAAATTGGTCAGTGACAGCAACAGATATTTCCCAAGATGCTTTAGATGTAGCCGGCGAAAATGCTAAAAATCAAAATCTTCAAATATTTTTAAAAAAATCTGACTGTTTTACAGAAATTTCTGAAAAATATGATATAATTGTTTCCAATCCACCCTATATCTCTCGTGAAGATGAGTCAGAGGTCGGCTTGAATGTTTTGCATTCGGAGCCTCATCTAGCTCTCTTTGCAGACGAGGATGGCCTAGCTATTTACCGTAGAATTGCGGAAGATGCAAAAGACTATCTCAAAGATGGTGGTAAGATTTACCTTGAAATTGGATACAAGCAAGGTCAAAGTGTTCCTGAACTTTTTAGGAAGCATCTTCCTGAAAAACGTGTAAGAACACTTAAGGATCAATTTGGTCAAGATAGGATGGTCGTGGTTGATGATGGACAGGATTAAACAAGAGTTGGAAAATGGTGGAGCTGTCGTTCTACCTACAGAGACAGTTTACGGTCTTTTTGCCAAGGCTCTAGACGAAAAAGCAGTTAATCATGTATACCAGATTAAACGTCGTCCCAGAGACAAGGCGCTCAATCTTAATATCGCCTCTCTAGAGGACATTTTGTACTTTTCTAAGAATCAGCCAACTTATCTACAAAAACTTGTAGAGACCTTTTTACCAGGTCCCTTAACCATTATTCTCGAAGCTAATGACCGAGTTCCCTATTGGGTCAATTCTGGTCTTGCAACTGTTGGATTTCGGATGCCTAGTCATCCCACTACCCTTGATTTGATTCGAGAGACAGGACCCTTGATTGGGCCGTCTGCCAATATTTCAGGTCAGGAAAGTGGAGTGACCTTTAATCAAATTCTAGAGGATTTTGACCAAGAGGTTCTGGGTCTGGAAGACGATGCTTTTCTAACTGGACAGGATTCAACTATTTTGGATCTGTCTGGAGACAAGGTGAAAATCTTACGTCAAGGGGCCATTAAGCGAGAAGATATTCTTGCTCGGTTGCCGGAGATTTCTTTTGAGGAGGCATGAAATGCTAAGAAATTTAAGAGAAACAGATGTGAAATCTATATGTGACATTAACCAAGAAGCTTTGGGCTATTCTTTTAGTCCAGAGGACACGGCTAGTCAACTAGCTAAACTGTCTCAGGATTCCCATCATTTCCTTCTTGGCTATGAGGATGAAGCTAGTCATGTCTTACTTGGATATGTCCACGCTGAGGTCTATGAATCACTTTATTCTAAAGCAGGATTTAATATTTTAGCCTTAGCAGTTTCACCTCAAGCGCAAGGTCAAGGTATTGGTAAAAGCTTACTGCAAGGGTTGGATCAAGAAGCAAAAAGACGTGGTTATGGGTTTATCCGCTTAAACTCTGCCGATCATCGTCTGGGTGCTCATGCATTTTATGAAAAAGTTGGTTATACTTGTGATAAAATGCAGAAACGGTTTATTCGCATCTTTTAGTTTAATTTTCTTATAAGAGAATTAAACTAATGGACTAGTCACACAATAAAGGAGAAGACCTATGATTTTTGACAAAGATGATTTTAAAGCATATGATGCTGATCTCTGGAATGCTATTGCCAAAGAAGAAGAACGCCAACAAAACAACATTGAGTTGATTGCTTCGGAAAACGTAGTTTCCAAGGCTGTTATGGCAGCTCAAGGGTCTATCTTGACGAATAAATACGCCGAAGGCTACCCAGGTCGCCGTTATTATGGTGGAACAGATGTAGTAGACGTAGTAGAAACTCTAGCCATTGAACGTGCAAAAGAAATTTTCGGTGCTAAATTCGCCAATGTCCAACCTCACTCAGGAAGCCAAGCCAACTGTGCTGCTTACATGGCCTTGATTGAGCCTGGCGATACGGTTATGGGAATGGATTTGGCTGCAGGTGGTCACTTGACTCATGGGGCTCCTGTTAGCTTCTCAGGTCAAACCTACAACTTTGTTTCTTATAGTGTTGATCCTGAAACGGAACTCTTAGACTTTGATGCTATCTTGAAACAAGCCCAAGAAGTCAAACCAAAACTGATTGTAGCAGGTGCTTCAGCCTATTCTCAAATTATCGACTTTTCAAAATTCCGTGAAATTGCGGATGCTGTGGGTGCGAAGCTCATGGTAGACATGGCCCATATCGCTGGTTTGGTTGCTGCTGGTCTTCACCCAAGTCCAGTACCATACGCTCATATCACCACAACAACGACCCACAAAACCCTTCGTGGACCTCGTGGTGGTTTGATTTTAACTAATGATGAAGAACTTGCTAAGAAAATCAATTCAGCTATTTTCCCAGGTATTCAGGGTGGTCCTTTGGAGCATGTTGTTGCTGCTAAGGCAGTTTCCTTCAAAGAAGTTTTGGATCCAGACTTCAAGGAATATGCTGCCAATGTTATCAAGAACAGCAAGACTATGGCAGATGTCTTCTTGCAAGACCCTGATTTCCGTATCATTTCTGGCGGAACTGAAAACCACCTCTTCCTAGTGGATGTGACTAAGGTTGTAGAAAACGGAAAAGTTGCTCAAAACTTGCTGGATGAAGTCAATATTACCCTAAATAAAAACTCAATCCCTTACGAAAGCTTGTCACCATTCAAGACAAGTGGGATTCGTATCGGAGCAGCAGCCATTACTGCACGTGGATTTGGTGAAGCAGAAAGTCGCAAAGTTGCTGAACTGATAATTAAAACCCTTAAGAATGCAGAAAATGAGGCTGTATTAGAAGAAGTGAGAAGTGCAGTCAAAGAATTGACAGATGCCTTCCCATTATACGAGGACTAAAACTTTTATGGACATTTATATTAAGAAAGCTATTATTCATCAGTTCAGTCCGGATGATACCGAACTGTTCCTAGCGGATAAGTTTCTCAATATTACTCCAAAAATCGAAGAATACTTGCGTAGAAAAATTGAACGTGTGTATTCAGATGAAGCCAAGACTGGGATTTTCGAGGAAGAAAATCCCTTCTTCAATCATATCACAGACGATTTGTTGGAGACATCAGTAAAGCTGGCTAGTCTCTGGAAAGAGGAGTTCAGTATTTCTGAAAATCTCAAGACCAATGACTTGATTTTTGTGCAATTTTCTAAAGAAGGTGTAGAACATTTCGCTTTTTTGAGAATTGCCCTGCGCGAGACCTTGACCCACCTCGGTGGAGAAGTTGATAATCCAATCAAGCTAACTCAGAATAATCTGCCTGGATTTGGAACAGGTGCTGATGAGGCCTTAGTGATTAATCTTCAGAGTCGCAAGTACCATCTGATTGAAAAACGAATCAAGTACAACGGGACTTTTTTGAACTATTTTTCAGAAAATCTTCTTGCCGTAGCCCCTAAAATTTCACCCAAGAAATCTATCAAAGAACTGGAAAAAACAGCCCAGAGAATTGCTGAAACCTTTAACACAGACGATTTTCAATTTCAATCCAAGGTAAAATCAGCGATTTTCAATAACCTGGAAGAAAGCAATGAATTATCGCCTGAGAAATTGGCCAATGACCTTTTTGACAACAATTTGACGGCTCGTTTGAGCTTTATTGATCAAGTCAAGGAAGCCGTACCAGAGCCTGTTCAATTTGATGAAATTGATGCCAGTCGTCAGCTTAAAAAATTTGAAAACCAAAAACTTTCCTTGTCAAATGGAATTGAGCTTATCGTTCCCAATAACGTCTATCAAGACGCCGAGTCTGTTGAGTTTATCCAAAACGACAATGGAACCTACTCTATCTTAATCAAAAATATCGAGGATATCCAAAGTAAATAATGTTTAAACGAATTCGAAGAGTGCTTGTACTAGCAGTCTTCCTTTTTGCTGGCTATAAAGCTTACCGCGTTCACCAAGATGTCAAGCAAGTCATGACCTATCAACCCATGGTGCGAGAAATCTTGAGTGAAAAAGACACCCCAGCAAACGAAGAGCTTGTGCTCGCTATGATTTATACTGAAACAAAAGGAAAAGAAGGCGATGTCATGCAGTCTAGTGAGTCTGCAAGTGGTTCCACCAACACTATCAATGATAATGCCTCTAGCATTCGGCAAGGTGTTCAAACTCTGACAGACAATCTCTATCTGGCTCAGAAGCAGGGGGTTGATGTCTGGACGGCTGTTCAAGCCTACAATTTTGGACCTGCCTATATCGATTTTATCGCCCAAAATGGCAAGGAAAACACCTTGGCTCTGGCCAAACAGTACTCTCGTGAGACTGTTGCCCCTTTGCTTGGTAATACCACTGGAAAGACTTATAGTTATATTCACCCCATTTCCATTTTCCACGGTGCCGAACTCTATGTAAATGGAGGAAACTATTACTATTCTAGACAGGTGCAACTCAACCTTTACATCATCAAATGTTTTACTCTCTTTTCGACATCTGGCTAGTCCAGGTGTTTTTGTTATAAGTTTTCTTTAAGATAGATATATTACTCTAGAAAGGTAAAGGAGGAAAATCCCTATGAGAAAGAAACTTTTTCTGACCAGTGCTGCGGTCTTGTGGGCAGTAACAGCTATGAATAGTGTCCATGCAGCAACAGATGTTCAAAAAGTCATCGATGAAACCTATGTTCAACCTGAATATGTCCTAGGATCTTCATTGTCTGAAGATCAAAAAAATCAAACTCTAAAAAAACTGGGCTACAATGCCTCAACAGATACCAAAGAACTCAAGACCATGACACCTGATGTCTATTCTAAGATTATGAATGTGGCAAATGACTCTAGCTTACAACTGTATTCATCAGCCAAGATTCAAAAACTAGGTGACAAGTCGCCACTTGAGGTCAAGATTGAAACACCAGAAAACATCACTAAGGTGACTCAGGATATGTACCGCAATGCAGCCGTAACTTTGGGTGTGGAACACGCCAAAATCACTGTAGCAGCACCTATTCCAGTTACAGGTGAGAGTGCCTTAGCCGGGATTTATTATTCGCTAGAAGCTAATGGAGCCAAGGTGCCACAAGCCAATAAAGACTTGGCTCAAGAAGAGTTGAAGGCTTTGTCAGATATCAATGCTGAAAACAAGGATAAGTCAGGCTATGATGCTAATAAATTAAACGTTGCCCTAGCTGATATCAAGTCAGGACTCGCCAAAGCTAAAGAAAGCAAGGGAAATCTGACAGAGGAAGATGTCCGCAAAATTGTTGAAGATACCTTAAAAAATTACAAACTTGATCAGGTTATAACAGGAAACCAGATCAATATCATCATCAATTTTGCTTTAAATCTCTCAAAAAGTGATATCCTCAGCAATGCAGACTTCACTAAAACCCTGAATGACCTTAAACAAAGCATTGTTTCACAAGCTGGCGACAGTTTTAAAAATATTAACCTTAACTTTGATGCTGATAAGGCGCTAGAGGACGGCGGTAATTTTCTAAGCTCCCTCTGGCAAGCCATTGTCAACTTCTTCAAGAGTTTTGGTTCTTAAGAAATTTCATGGTATAATAGATGGTAACCGTAACGTTGCCGTCTTTTTTGTCGGCCAATAGAAAGAGAAGAGAATGTTAAAGAAAAATGATATTGTAGAAGTTGAAATTGTTGATTTGACCCATGAAGGTTCAGGCGTGGCCAAGGTGGATGGTTTGGTATTTTTTGTAGAGAATGCTTTACCGAGTGAAAAAATCCTTATGAGGGTTCTCAAGGTCAATAAAAAGATTGGCTTTGGGAAGGTTGAAGAATACCTTGTCCAGTCACCACACCGTAATCAAGATCTAGATTTGGCTTACCTGCGTTCAGGAATCGCTGATTTAGGTCATCTTGCCTATCCAGAACAACTCAAATTTAAAACTAAGCAAGTCAAGGACAGTCTATACAAGATTGCTGGAATTGCAGATGTAGAGGTTGCTGAAACTTTGGGTATGGAAAATCCAGTCAAGTACCGTAACAAAGCACAGGTCCCTGTCCGTAGAGTGAATGGTATCTTGGAAACAGGATTTTTCCGTAAGAATTCCCACGACCTCATGCCACTGGAAGATTTCTTCATCCAAGATCCTGTGATTGATGAGGTAGTAGTAGCTCTACGTGACTTGCTCCGTCGTTATGACCTGAAACCTTATGATGAAAAGGAACAAGCTGGCTTGATTCGAAACCTTGTGGTACGTCGTGGGCATTACTCAGGACAAATCATGGTTATTTTGGTAACAACCCGTCCAAAGATTTTCCGTGTGGAACAATTGATTGAACAATTAATCAAGCAGTTCCCAGAGATTGTGTCTGTTATGCAAAATATTAATGACCAGAACACTAATGCTATTTTTGGTAAGGAATGGCGTACGCTTTATGGTCAAGACTATATTACCGACCAAATGTTGGGAAATGACTACCAAATCGCTGGTCCCGCTTTTTACCAAGTCAATACTGAAATGGCGGAGAATCTCTATCAAACAGCTATTGACTTTGCAGCATTAAAATCAGATGATGTGGTTATTGATGCCTACTCTGGTATCGGGACGATTGGCCTCTCTGTTGCGAAACATGTCAAGGAAGTTTATGGTGTTGAAGTGATTGCAGAAGCGGTTGAGAATAGCAAAAAGAATGCTCAGCTGAACAATATTTCAAACGCCCACTATGTCTGTGACACAGCTGAAAATGCTATGAAGAATTGGCTCAAGGAAGGTATTCAACCAACCGTTATCTTGGTTGATCCTCCACGCAAGGGCTTAACCGAAAGTTTTATCAAGGCAAGTAGCCAAACAGGAGCTGATCGCATTGCCTATATCTCATGTAATGTCGCTACTATGGCGCGTGATATCAAACTCTACCGAGAATTGGGATATGAATTGAAGAAAGTCCAGCCGGTTGATCTTTTTCCACAAACGCACCACGTGGAGTGTGTTGCTCTGCTCGTAAAAACCTAGAAACCTTTGAATGAAAGGGATAATGAAAAGCCTTGATTGCAATGCTTTTTGTATTGGAGTGGGGAAGTATCAGAGTGAGAAAATTTTTGGAATGAATAGAAGTGATAGCTAGAAATTATCAGTTTCTATTTCCATTTACCCTGTGGGTACGTGTTTGTTTCCATTGACAAGGAGTTTGTGGGAATAGAAATGTACCCACCTTGTTTGAATCAAGTGAAGTGTAGTTGAAGGAAATCTGTTGAAAGCAATACTTCATTTTACCGAATAAGTAATAATTTAGGCAACTTCAAATCGATTAAAAAAAACTATTTTAAAGGTTAAGAGTAGACAAAAATTGTCCACTCTTTTTTGCAAACTCAATTTATCAATAAATGAAATGAGGGAATGTAAAATGAAATATTTTGAGGTTGAGTTAGAAAATCCTGATGAATTTTTAAAACTACAAACAGAAGATTTTGTGAAAGCTAATCGCTTGCTACTAAGGAAGATAATCCAGAGCGTTACAGTCTATGAAGAAAACTTCGTCATATCCTTTAAATCTGGCATCGAATTGGAAGTATGAGTCTCATTCCATAACTTTTATATTGAACATATCATCTTGTTGTGTTATACTATAAATTGATATAAACAAAGATGTAGGAGGAACCGAAACTATGACAGCCTCAATGCGTTTAAGATAAGCTGGCAATAAAAAAAGCAGAATCTATACCCGATGATAGGCTTTTTTGTTGTGCTTATTTATACGATATTGAGCATTCATTAGTTACGGTGAGGATATTGGTTATTTAACTATACCTTTATTTAACTATGTCTTTAATATGAATGTTTCCAAATTGTATGTATGCAGACCAAAAGCCACATTGTGGGGTTTGGCCTGCATTTTTTATTGCCTAGAATGCTATTCAAAATAGAAATTCAAGCAAAATAATATGCAGGAGATAATATAAATGGAAAAATACAACAATTGGAAACGAAAATTTTATGCAATATGGGCAGGGCAAGCAGTATCATTAATCACTAGTGCCATCCTGCAAATGGCGATTATTTTTTACCTTACAGAAAAAACAGGATCTGCGATGGTCTTGTCTATGGCTTCATTAGTAGGTTTTTTACCCTATGCGATTTTGGGACCTGCCATTGGTGTGCTAGTGGATCGTCATGATAGGAAGAAGATAATGATTGGTGCCGATTTAATTATCGCAGCAGCTGGTGCAGTGCTTGCTATTGTTGCATTCTGTATGGAGCTACCTGTCTGGATGATTATGATAGTATTGTTTATCCGTAGCATTGGAACAGCTTTTCATACCCCAGCACTCAATGCGGTTACACCACTTTTAGTACCAGAAGAACAGCTAACGAAATGCGCAGGCTATAGTCAGTCTTTGCAGTCTATAAGCTATATTGTTAGTCCGGCAGTTGCAGCACTCTTATACTCCGTTTGGGATTTAAATGCTATTATTGCCATCGACGTATTGGGTGCTGTGATTGCATCTATTACGGTAGCAATTGTACGTATACCTAAGCTGGGTAATCAAGTGCAAAGTTTAGAACCAAATTTCATAAGGGAGATGAAAGAAGGAGTTGTGGTTCTGAGACAAAACAAAGGATTGTTTGCCTTATTACTCTTAGGAACACTATATACTTTTGTTTATATGCCAATCAATGCACTATTTCCTTTAATAAGCATGGAACACTTTAATGGAACGCCTGTGCATATTTCTATTACGGAAATTTCCTTTGCATTTGGGATGCTAGCAGGAGGCTTATTATTAGGAAGATTAGGGGGCTTCGAAAAGCATGTATTACTAATAACAAGTTCATTTTTTATAATGGGGACCAGTTTAGCCGTTTCGGGAATACTTCCTCCAAATGGATTTGTAATATTCGTAGTTTGCTGTGCAATAATGGGGCTTTCGGTGCCATTTTATAGCGGTGTGCAAACAGCTCTTTTTCAGGAGAAAATTAAGCCTGAATATTTAGGACGTGTATTTTCTTTGATCGGAAGTATCATGTCACTTGCTATGCCAATTGGGTTAATTCTTTCTGGATTCTTTGCTGATAAAATCGGTGTAAATCATTGGTTTTTACTATCAGGTATTTTAATTATTGGCATTGCTATAGTTTGCCAAATGATAACTGAGGTTAGAAAATTAGATTTAAAATAAACAATATTGGAGGAATATTTATGTATCTTATTTTCATGTAACTCTTCCTGCTAAAATCGCAGGGTTTTCCCTGCATACAAGCAAATGAAAGCATGCGATTATAGACAGGAGGAAATGTTATGGAATTAATATTAAAAGCAAAAGACATTCGTGTGGAATTCAAAGGACGCGATGTTTTAGATATAAATGAATTAGAAGTATATGATTATGACCGTATTGGTTTAGTAGGAGCAAATGGTGCTGGAAAAAGCACTTTACTCAGGGTACTTTTAGGAGAATTAACTCCCCCAGGATGTAAAATGAATCGTCTGGGTGAACTTGCCTATATTCCCCAGTTGGACGAAGTAACTCTGCAGGAGGAAAAAGATTTTGCACTTGTAGGCAAGCTAGGTGTTGAGCAATTAAATATACAGACTATGAGCGGTGGTGAAGAAACAAGGCTTAAAATAGCACAGGCCTTATCGGCACAGGTTCATGGTATTTTAGCGGATGAACCTACGAGCCATTTAGACCGTGAAGGAATTGATTTTCTAATAGGACAGCTAAAATATTTTACAGGTGCACTGTTAGTTATTAGCCATGACCGCTATTTTCTTGATGAAATAGTAGATAAAATATGGGAACTGAAAGATGGCAAAATCACTGAGTATTGGGGAAACTATTCTGATTATCTTCGTCAGAAAGAGGAAGAACGTAAGAGCCAAGCTGCAGAATACGAACAATTTATTGCGGAACGTGCCCGATTGGAAAGGGCTGCGGAGGAAAAGCGAAAACAGGCTCGTAAAATAGAACAGAAGGCAAAAGGTTCTTCAAAGAAAAAAAGTACTGAAGACGGAGGGCGTTTAGCTCATCAAAAATCAATAGGAAGTAAGGAAAAAAAGATGTATAATGCTGCTAAAACCCTAGAGCACAGGATTGCGGCCTTAGGAAAAGTAGAAGCTCCGGAAGGCATTCGCAGAATTCGTTTCAGGCAAAGTAAAGCATTGGAGCTCCATAATCCATACCCTATAGTCGGTGCAGAAATTAATAAAGTATTTGGGGATAAGGCTCTGTTTGAAAATGCATCTTTTCAAATTCCGTTAGGAGCAAAAGTGGCGTTAACTGGTGGTAATGGAATCGGAAAAACAACTTTAATCCAAATGATCTTAAACCATGAAGAAGGAATTTCTATTTCGCCTAAGGCAAAAATAGGTTACTTTGCACAGAATGGTTACAAGTACAACAGTAATCAGAATGTTATGGAGTTTATGCAGAAGGATTGTGACTACAATATATCAGAAATTCGTTCAGTGCTAGCATCTATGGGGTTCAAACAGAACGATATTGGAAAAAGTTTATCTGTTTTAAGCGGTGGAGAAATTATAAAATTGTTGCTTGCTAAAATGCTCATGGGTAGATATAACATCCTAATAATGGATGAACCCAGTAACTTCCTTGACATACCAAGTTTAGAGGCTTTGGAAATACTAATGAAGGAGTACACCGGAACTATCGTGTTTATCACCCACGATAAACGATTACTCGAAAATGTAGCAGATGTAGTTTATGAAATTAGAGATAAGAAAATAAATCTGAAACATTAAATTTAAGGTAGTCGCTGGTCAGTATAGTCTGTTCTGGTTGGCGACTCCATTGTTAAAGAGTATAAAGACTTTAGATTTTATGAATATTAAAAATAGGAACAGTCAATTGAACTGCTCCTATTTTTCTGCTAAATATATTGTAGTTTTCTTATATGTATAATGATAGATTAGCGGATTCTCATCTACGGTACTTACTTCAAATATGAAGAAGTGATCGCGGTTATCTCTGGACTTTTCCTTATTGAGGACAAAGTAATTCTTACGTGAAGTCGCCATTGTTTTTAGGATATCATCAGTTAGGAAGGTCAATGGAATATTCATGTTAGAGTAGCGGTAGAAGTCACGTTCAAAATCTTGGTAGCTCTCGCTATAATAGTCCATTTGTAGGTGATTACGCTGAAACTCAAGCTGATTCATAGAGCACCTCCTCGACAAGTTCAATACTAATAATGTCTTTTAATTTCAAATTGATGTGACCTGTTGTAGTTTTTATCAAAATGAAATCCTTATTCAGACTTGGTATTGTTCCAGTGTGGGAAACACGCTTGTTTTTTTCAATCACTTGAATGCGTGTGTGTAGCTGCCCAGCGTATACTTGACTGAGGAGTAATAATTTCTTCTCCATTGACAAATCTGACATGTACGTTACTTTGTTTGTATCATCAGAGAGTGCTGATGTATGCTCAGATAGGAAAAAGCCCATCCATTTTTGCATCTTTGTATCCTGGTACTCTCTTGCTGATTGAAATGGTAAATATGAACGGTCAATCATATCAAATCCTTTCTATGCAGAGGCAAGGGTATTTTTATCAAATTGAATCGTAAAACCTTGAATTCCCCCACCTGTGTAACATTCTTTAAAGCGATTGATTACCTCAGTATAGATTATCACAGATGAGCTTGTTGGCTTAATGCTAAATGTAAATTCCAATGGTAATCGGTTTTCAGATTTAGCATGTACTAGTCGTATCGATATTTCAGTTGTTTTGAGTTTTCTCTGACGAAGTTTTGAAGTTGCTGTTTCAACGATTCCATGTAAAAATCTTTCAAGCATTTCAATATCATTACATCCTTTGCTACGGATTTCTGAAAATTGTACTGTATTTTTTTCTTGTTTCATTTTAATCCCTCCAATCCACCCGCGGAATGACCACCGATAAGTTTACTGCGTTCAATATTTCTGGAACCTTCAGTTAGGACGGTTCCTTTTTGTATGGCTAAAAAACCAAACTGTTCTCTGACAACATCAATAGCTGTCTGAAGTCTATTATCTTTTTCAATTTGTTCTACATCATCAAAGAGTGATAGTAGAGTATAGCTTTCATCTACGAAGCCACTATAAGATACACCAATTTGTCTCACTGCACCAGAGGTGTATTTTTTCGGAATAATACAAGTACATGACTCACCATTGTTTTGGGGAGATTTGCGGGTTCAATTTTATTCTGAGCATTTATAGATTTTTTCATCTCAGTCCTAGAATAGCCAATATGAATAGAAACGACAGTAGTCAATACTAGGGCTACTGTTCCGTTCCACAGTATCATTTAAAAATCATTTTCACACCCTTTCGTCTATTAGTATAGAAGAAAGCTCTCAGCACACGTGGAGTGTGTTGCTCTGCTCGTAAAAGCCTAGAAACCTTGGAACGAAAGGTGTTAAGAAAAGCTTTTTAGGTAAGGCTTTTTCTTATGTGCTGATGAAGTATCAGAGTGAGAATACAAGTTGAGTATCTTGATGTGATAGCCTGATAGGATGTCAATCTATTGTAAGGCAAGCAGATAGGGATTTGTATGATATCACTTTGTGCTTGCTTGCTAAAGAGTTTGATGAGAGTATTGAAGATATGTTTGCGAGGATTGGGATTAAACGTTCTACAGGTTTCTATCGCTTGCCAAAAGCTCGTAATCTGGTGGCAGCACTACTGAGAGAAATTAATCTGAAATAGTGTTTTTACTTGACACCAGTATCGTTTCTAGTCTAATTTAATTAGAAGTAGTCGGAGAGTAATACCGACTCTAAAAAGAAAATACTCATCAGGAGATTCCGTGCCTTACTGGAAGTTTTAAAGGGTTGTCTGCAGGCAATCCTATTTTTTAGTGATAATAACAACTATGTATGAAATTTTATCAAATTGCTACTAATTATTTGAATATGCTCTGTGATGAAATTTATAAAATAGTACGTGCATAAATTATAGTAAAATGATATAATTAATTTATGGAAGAGTTAAGCTTTAGTAATCAATTTAGCAACACAGCTGTTTGGTATCACGGAACGACATCTACTCAGGTTCCATCTTTAAAAGATGGAATAGATGTTTATCATAGTAAACGGAACTGTGATTTTGGTATAGGATTTTATGTGACATCTAAATTTGTTCAGGCTGTTAAATGGGCTCAGCGAAAAACAAAAGATGAACTTCCTTTTAATCCAAACGTAAAGCCTGTTGTTTTAAGTTATCAGTTTCAAGATTCTAATGATGTTGAAACGAAGATTTTTGAAATTGATAAAGAATACTTTCAGTTTGTTTATAAAAATAGATTGGAGTTAGACGCTAAGGCTGGAAGTAATATTCATAATTTTTCAGCAGTATTTGGCCCAGTTCTTGATGGTCAAGTTACTCGTTTGAAAGTCACTTTAGATGACTATTTCAAGGGAGTAAATTCCTTAGAAAAAACCGCTGATATTCTTTTGGGAAAATATCAGGGTGATACACAACTTTGTATATGTGATCAAAAAATTGCAAATAAACTAATCTTAGTTGAGGAGGACACGATATGATTTTGACAAATGAAAAACAAGCTCTTAGAGTTGAGGTAGAACAGTTTTTACGGAAGAATTATCGCATTACTCCTGATACTGTTTCTTCTGTCACAAATGTTGTATTGAAGAATTGGTTTGAAGAGTTGGATAATGGAGGCTCTCATTTGACTTCAGACCTTATCGCTGATAATATCGCGGATATTGCAAAACGTTACTCAGTACATTAATAAGTAATTTGAGTTAGGTTTATCAAATCCAAATCTTTCTTTATATTCTCAAAAACGGTTCATTACCATATTAGGTAATGAACCGTTTTTTGTGTACGACGGGCATGTCGTGCATCTGACGTGTAAGTCCTCCGTGGGCACCCGCGAAAAACGTGGACTGGTTTCGTGTTTGGATTATTACCTTGAACGACATGCGTTAAAAGTTAGTTGAACCGCCGTATGCCGAACGGCACGTACGGTGGTGTGAGAGGGGCTAGAGATTATCCTCTACTCGATTTGTGATATTTCTTTCAAGGAATATTTGGTAGGATTGGAGTGAAAAAAGATTAACTAGGAAAGAAGGAAGTATATGGAAGCCATTTATCAACGTGATTCGGATCAAGATGGACTAACTGATGCTCAAGAATTAGCGCTAGGAACCAATCCTCTTAGCGCAGATTCTGATGGTGATGGTCGTTCAGATTTAGTGGAAGTAGAAGAAGGAACCAATCCCTTAGAAAAGGATTTACAAGACATAGACCAAACAAGTATAACTGAACCGTCTTCAGTATTTATGGAAATGAAACAAAAGATTTCAGATATGATGGAGAGTCACTACAAGGAATTTATACAGGCTCTGATTAGTATTGAAACAGGGATTGAAAACCAACAAGACCTAGAAGACTTATATACTTACTACATGAGAACAGATGCCGTTTCTCTTTTGTCTAGTGATTTAGAAACCAGTCCTCAAGAGGTTGAAATGGAGATAGAGTTGTAGGGGAATCATGTGATTCTCCTATTTTCGTATAGATGAAAGGAGCGAGTATGGAAGTAATGCAATTATTGGCTATGTTTCGTGGAACGATTCCAAAAGATAGGGAGAAAATGGACCTATTTCTTCGTTATCAAGCGCAACATTTTGATGAGAAATGGCAGGACTTGGTAGAGAGTTTTTTGGCTGAAGAGAGCAAGATAGAAGAGATACCTCATGTCTATTCGTTTCATCAAGATATTATTTCTTTCCTAGAGGCCAGTTCTGAAAATAATGACCAAGATTTAGAAAGTTACACAAGAAGTTTTGGACAAGCGGGTCTAGATAAATTATCTCAATTAAGTAATTTTGAGAAAAACTTGGTGCTAGAAGTCGCAACCTATAACCTTTCCACTCGATTTTACATCCAATCTGAAAAAGAGAAGTTAGAACCATTAAGTGAGCTTGTATTTCATCAGAATCAGGATGTCAATTTAGTCAATGTCTATCGGGTTGCGAATAATCTATCTGACCGTGTTAGTAGAGATATAGAGGAATTTCTTCTAATGGTTGACTCAAAAGAGCTTAAAAAAGAAGTTCTTGAGATTCATTTTGAAGAAAAAGAGGGAGATGTTCTAGCTTATTTGGGTTCTGAATTAGTGGCTACTTTAGATACCGTGACGGATCTTGTCCATCATGAAGAAAACTACCAACAACTCCCACTGACACAAAAGCTGAAGATTATTACTCATTTTGATGATGTAAAAGCTAGAAGCGAAAAGTCTAATCAAGTAGAGGAAGTTTTATCTCCTTCAAGTGGTATTGAACAGGAAACGGAAGAAACGAACTCTTTTTCTAATGTCGATAAAATTGTAGAAGAAGCTTTGAAGGAATATCCAATCGGTTCACAAGTAAGTTATAAAGGACAAGTATTTCAGTTGGTTTCGATTGAAAATGCACAGTTAAATGACTTAGTTCGCCTAGAGTTATTCAATGATTCCAACCAGTTATTTGAAGAGAATCCTATCTTATACTTGAACACTTTGGAAGAGATTGAACAAGTATTGTCTCTCGTAGAACTTGAAAAAGAAGATTCAGAGATTGAGATTGATTCATCAAGTAAAAGTCAGGAAATAGATTTGTTTTCCTACCTGGAAGAAGAAAATGAAAATGAAAAGGATAAGGACAAGGAAACAAAACCTTTAATTTCGGGTATAAAAGAGACGGATGTCCCTGTTCAAGATTTTGTTTTTCCAGATGATTTAGAGGACTTTTATCCTAAGACAAATCGAGAAAAGATTGAAACGAATATCGCCGCAATTGAACTTGTTAAAAGATTAGAAAAAGAGGGACGACAAGCAAGTCCAGAAGAACAAGAACTACTAGCCAAGTATGTTGGATGGGGTGGTCTTGCCAATGAATTTTTTGATGAACTCAATCCAAAGTATGAGGCAGAACGTTTAACTCTTAAGAGCTTAGTAAGTAAATCAGAATACTCTACCATGAAACAAAGTTCTCTCACAGCCTATTATACAGACCCGATGATTATTCGCCAGATTTGGCAAAAGTTACTGGATGATGGTTTTGAGGGAGGAAGAATTTTAGATCCTTCTATGGGGACTGGGAACTTCTTTGCGGCGATGCCTAGAAGTATACGAGAGAAATCAGAACTCTATGGAGTTGAATTAGACAGTGTGACAGGCGCAATCGCAAAACAACTTCATCCCAATACTCATATTGAAGTGCGAGGATTTGAAGAAGTTCCCTATCAAAATAATAGTTTTGATTTAGTCTTAACGAATGTACCATTTGGAAATTTTCGCATTGCAGATAAAAATTATGATAGACCTTATATGATTCATGACTACTTTGTCAAACACTCACTTGATTTAGTAAGAGACGGAGGACAAGTTTCGATTATCTCATCTATTGGCACAATGGATAAGCGGACGGATAATGTCTTACAAGAGATTAAATCGAGCACTCATTTTTTAGGGGGAGTTCGTTTGCCGGATACGGCTTTTAAAAAGATTGCAGGTACTCGAGTGACCACAGACCTCCTCTTCTTTCAAAAGGACCAAGCAAAGAATCTTCATGAGGAGGAGCTTGTCTTTAGTGGCTCTATTCCCTTTGAGGAGGATAAGCGTGTCTGGATCAATCCTTATTTTGATGGGAAATACAATACACAAGTTTTGGGTGAATATGAGGTACGCAATTTTAATGGAGGAACTCTCAATGTTAAGGGGGAATCAGAAACATTCACTACTGACATCATGGAAGCATTAGAGAATGTGGAGGCACCTAAACCAATTGACAATTCTTTGAAAGAACCTGTTTTTATCCAAGAAAAAGTGGATCATTCTATCCCAAGTCGTATTCGTGAGAACTTAGCGCTCTATTCTTTTGGATATGAGGGAAATCAAATTTATTACCGAGATACACATGGCATTCGGAAAAGTTCAAAAGTAGACGAAATTAGTTATTATGTAGACGAGAAGGGAGAGTTTAAAGCTTGGGACAGTTCTTTGTCTGAACATAAAATAGACCGATTCGTGCAACTTCATTTGACTGATGAGGAAGCACTAGATGTTTACAAGTCAGAAGAAGCGAGTAAAAGGGGGAAATATAAGGGACTGTTCAAAAAAACTGTCTTTTATGAAAGTCCCTTATCGGATAAGGATATTAGTCGCATTAAGGGCATGGTTGATTTGAGAGAGACCTATCAATCCTTAATTGAAATTCAACGTCATCCAGATTATAGTCGAACAGATTTTCAGGTATTACTTAGTAAACTCAATCGTGACTATGACCGTTTTGTAAGTCAATTTGGATACTTGAATGCGTCCGTTAATCGGAACTTATTTGATAGTGACGATAAGTATTCCTTACTAGCTAGTTTAGAAGATGAATACATTGATTCTAAAAGTCAGAAAGTAAAATATAAAAAATCTTTAGCTTTTGAGAAAGCATTGGTTAGGCCAGAGAGAGTGATTGCAAGAGTATCAACGGCTTTAGATGCCTTAAACTCTAGTTTATCGGATGGTAGAGGGGTTGATTTAGACTATATGGTATCAATTTATCCCGAACATAGCCTAGCTGCTATTTTAGATGAGTTAGGAGACCAGATTTTAATGGATCCAGAAAGCTATTTAAGAGGAGAAAGAAAATATCTTTCTAAGAACCAGTTTTTATCAGGAGACATTCTCAACAAGATAGAAGTAGTTCAACTATTAGTGGAGGAAAACAATCAAGAATGTGACTGGACTCATGCTTTAGATTTGTTAGAATCTGTTCGCCCTCCAAGGATTCATCTGGCAGATATTGAGTTTAAAATAGGGTCACGTTGGATACCTCAATCCGTTTATGGAAAATTTGCCTTTGAATGTTTTACTAATCGTGAATTTGAATTGTCTTCGCCTGATGTGGAACAAGTCATTGAAGTGAATCCTGTCGATGGCCAGGTTCATTTAAGGACATCATTTGCTTATCGCTATCCAAGTGCCAAAGATAGTAGTCTTGGAGTCAGTGGGTCACGTTATGATACAGGAAGAAAGATTTTTGAGAATTTACTAAATTCAAACCAACCGACGATTACTATGACTGTTACGGAAGGAGAAAAGAAAAAGACTATCACAGATTTGGAAAAAACCTCTGTTCTAAGAGCAAAAGAGCAGCATTTACAAGAGCTCTTTCAAGATTTTGTCTCACGGTATCCAGAAGTTCAACAAGTCATTGAGGAAAGCTATAATCGTCTTTATAATCGAACGGTTAGTCGAGAGTATGACGGTAGCCATCTAGTCATTGATGGCTTGGCACAAAACATCAGTCTTCGTCCTCACCAAGAGAATGCCATTCAAAGAATCGTAGAAGAAAAAAGAGCCTTGTTAGCTCATGAGGTAGGTTCAGGAAAGACCTTGACCATGCTTGGTGCTGGGTTTAAATTAAAGGAGTTGGGGATGGTTCATAAGCCCTTGTATGTGGTGCCCTCTAGTTTGTCTGCTCAATTTGGCCAAGAGATCATGAAATTTTTCCCTACTAAAAAGGTCTTTGTGACCACTAAGAAAGATTTTGTGAAGGCGAGAAGAAAACAATTTGTATCACGTATTATTACAGGAGATTACGATGCCATTGTCATTGGGGATTCTCAATTTGAAAAAATCCCTGTCAGTAAGGAAAGACAGATGAACTATATCGAGGATAAACTCAATGAACTACGAGAGATTAAAACACATTCTGAAAATAAGTATACCGTTAAAGAAGCAGAGCAATCAATAAGTGGTCTAGAGAAACAATTGGAAGAACTCCAACGCTTTAATCGTGATAGTTTTATTGATTTTGAGAACTTAGGAATTGATTTTCTCTTTGTGGATGAAGCACATCACTTTAAAAATATTCGTCCAATTACTGGACTTGGGAATGTAGCAGGGATTACTAATACAACTTCTAAGAAGAATGTGGATATGGAAATGAAGGTTCGACAGATTCAGGAAGAACATGATTTTAAAAATATTGTCTTTGCGACAGGAACACCTGTTTCCAATTCTATTAGTGAGTTATATACTATGATGAACTACATTCAACCAGATATCTTAAAACGCTATCAAGTTGATTATTTTGACTCTTGGGTAGGTGCTTTTGGAGAAATTCAAAACTCTATGGAATTAGCTCCTACAGGGGATAAGTACCAACCTAAGAAACGATTTAAAAAGTTTGTCAATCTACCTGAGTTGATGAAAATCTATAAAGAAACAGCCGACATTCAAACACAAGATATGTTGGATTTACCTGTACCAGAAGCCCATATTATCCCTATTGAGAGTGAGTTAACTGAAAACCAAAAACTCTATTTAGAAGAATTAGTTATGAGGTCAGATATGGTCAAATGTGGAACAGTTGATCCGAGCCAGGATAACATGTTAAAAATTACGGGTGAGGCACGGAAACTAGCAATTGATATGCGTTTATTGGACTCTAGTTATAGTCTAGCAGACAATCATAAACTGCTTCAGGTAGTGGATAATGTTGAAAGAATTTATCGTGAGGGAATGGAAAATAAGGCTACTCAGATGATTTTTTCAGATATTGGAACACCTAAGAAAAAGGACAATGGCTTTGATGTTTATTCTGAGATTAAGGCTTTATTAGTGGATAGAGGAATCCCTAGTAAGGAAATTGCCTTTGTACATGATGCCAATAGTGATGAAAAGAAGAATAGCTTGTCTCGAAAGGTCAATGCAGGAGAGGTGCGGATTCTTCTTGCCTCAACTGAAAAAGGAGGAACAGGTTTAAATGTTCAGAGCAAGATGAAAGCAGTTCATCACCTGGATGTCCCTTGGAGACCAAGTGACATTCAGCAACGCAATGGACGGATTATCCGACAGGGAAATGAAAACAAGGAAGTGGATATTTACCACTACATTACTAAAGGTTCGTTTGATAATTATCTATGGGCAACTCAGGAGAACAAACTCCGTTATATTAAGCAGATTATGACTTCTAAGGAGCCGATTCGTGCTGCAGAAGATATTGATGAGCAGACCATGACAGCTTCTGATTTTAAGGCACTAGCAACAGGTAATCCTTATCTCAAGTATAAGATGGAATTGGAGAATGATCTAACCCTATTAGAAAATCAAAGACGCGCCTTTCAACGCAGCAAGGATCACTATCGTCATACAATCTCTTACTGTGAAGAAAATATACCCATTCTTGAGAAACGATTAAGCAAGTATGATGGAGATATTCAACAGTCTGAAATATCGAAAGACCAGGCATTTTCTATGACAGTAGGCAAGCAAGTTTTTGAGCAAAGAGCTGAAGCAGGGGAATCCCTACACCGTCTTATCCGTCATAATCAAGCCGACAGCAAAGAATTTCGTACCCTAGCAAACTATCGAGGATTTGACATTAAAATGCTTAGTCTTCCAACAAATCAACCTCTTCCTGAAACCTTCTCTGTTAAGATTGTAGGAGAAAATCAGTATTCTGTCAGTTTAGATTTGTATTCTCCTTTGGGGACAATTCAAAGGCTTCAGCATACGATTGATCACATTAAAGAGGACCAAGTGAAAACTCAGAACTTATTGGATGAATTAAAGGATAAATGGACTACTGCTAAGGTAGAAATTGAGAAAAATTTTCCAAAGGAAGAGGACTATCAAACAAAAAAGGCCGAATACGATATACTCGCGCCATTGATTGAAACAGAAACGGATTTAGATATTATTGATCAGGCCTTAAGACAATTCCACGAAAAAGGAAACGAAAAGCAAGAACAACTTTCTTTTGAATTAGATTAAAAAAATAGATACAAATAGCGGACAAGAAAAGAAAAGCGCGGTAGAATAAAGATAGAAAGAAACGAGGTAACGATTATGATGGAAGATACCTATTATCAATTAGAGGAGGCCTTGGTACAGGGATTTCAAACGCCTGAAGAATACCAAGCCTACAAGGAGCTAAAGGAACATTATGAGGAAGTGACAGGCGATTACAGTTTTTCTAAACGAGAACTCACTAGTCAATTGGAAATCTCTCTTCAGAATCATCGAGGTGTGGACTTTGAAGAACATGAAAAAGAGGAGTATTTGGACTTAGTTCAAAAGCTAGAGGAATTTGATTCCTCTCTTGCCGCCCATTATCGTCAGTTGATTGACTAGAAAGGAGAAAGTCATGAATGATTTACTCCTTATCCCAGTAATTTTTTTAGCAGTAGGAGGAATTCTCATTCTTTTATGGAGACTCTTTCTTATTGCCAGTGGACTTTTTCTGATTGGTTTTGTCAGTTTTCTTATTTTCGTGGAGGGCTATGGAATATATTTGTTCTTTACTGAACCGACTTTATACTTTGATGATATCAGACAACATGGTTTAACTAGTTTTACGGCTGTGTACCTTTTCATCAATCTGATGTTGGTTCTAGGATTCAGTTGGCGTTTCATAAACTCCAAAACTAAGGAAAGTATGTAAACTTGTTAGATAGTTAAAAAACTTTATCTGAATCTAAATTCGGATAAGGTTTTTTATTAGCCTTGATTCTTTCATATACATCATAGCTAAATTGGAGTAATAATTTATGAAAATCATTATCCTCACTATTATTACTTGTATTTATGGCTTGTTTATGGCGTTCAATATGAGAAAGAGCTCTTCTCAAATTTTCTTCTTTTAAATTTTTCATAGTTACATTATAAGATGAAGACATCTAGTTTTGATTTTTTTCTCTGAACTGTACGATTTTGCGCCTGAAATGTAGGAATCACCTTTCGTTAAGGTGTGATAAAACTTACAAGTCCTTTTTGTTATTCTTGACCTAGTTTTTATAGAAAGAAGGTCTAAGATGTTAAATAAAGTCAAAACTAAAGCATTAATTAGTGTTGGAGCAGTGGCTGCAACTAGCTTTATTCTCATGATGGGATATACTGCTGGTCAACATTCTACTGCTAAACAAAGTCGCAAAGAAATCGAATTGGCTGCAGCTAAACTTGTAGAGGACAAACAAGCAGAAGATAAAGCCAGCATTTTGTCATCAGATACTGTAAAAGAATTTTTGACTCAG
This sequence comes from Streptococcus mitis, assembly GCF_009496205.1. Classification (GTDB taxonomy): domain Bacteria; phylum Bacillota; class Bacilli; order Lactobacillales; family Streptococcaceae; genus Streptococcus; species Streptococcus mitis_BN. The sequence continues at coordinate 5,978 of NZ_WIJO01000013.1, read as the reverse complement.
TACTATACGAAAGAAAAGCTCGGAGAAAATAATACACGTATTCAACCTTATATGACTGAATCGGCTTATTCTCAAGAATTGTCAAGTCAAAATGATGCCATGAACCAAGTGTATAAGGATTATATTTTGGATTATCATTTTGAAAAAGCTGATATCTTTGTCAATCAGACTACGAATCAAGCTATTGCCATGGTCTCTTATAATGTAACCTATGTATCTGATTTAAAGAATGCCAACCAATCAAAGACTAATCAGACAGAAACAAGAACAGTTAAGTTATCCTATTCTAAACTGCCTGGTAAGTTATTGGTCAATCAAGTACAGGTTTGGAAATCTGGGTTAGATGATTTAGATAAGGGAACTCCTAAAACTTTAGAAGAATCATCATCTATTCCATCACTGCCAAATACTACAACAAAATGATGATATTGCATGGAAATAGAAGAATGTAAGCAAATTTCAATTCTTGATGTAGCCAATCGTTTAGGTATCTCGTTTAAACAAGTTTCGAGCAGTGTCTATGAACATCCTGAACACGATTCATTCCGGATTTTTTCAACTACCAATACTTTTAAATGGTTTTCAAGAGATATTCAAGGTGATGTCATTGATTTTGTTCGACTTGTTCAGGGAATTTCCTTTAAAGAAGCTCTAGCTTTTCTTTCTGAAGAACCTTTTCAAAAAGAAGTTGTTCAAGAAAAAAGAGAGAGACCATTTTATTATCCTTTAAAGAGAGTAGAAGATTCTAACTGCAGTCTAACTAGATATTACTTAACAGAATGTAGAGGAATCTCAGAAGAAATCATACAAAAGATGATCCAACAAGGTTTGATAGCACAAGCTAGCTGGAAAACAAATGAAACAGTTGAACCTGTTATTGTTTTTAAAAGCTTTGATCATCGTCACAAGCTGCAGGCGGCAAGCTTACAAGGGATTTATAAGAATCCCGCTCTTTCTAGAGAGAGGTTAAAAACGATTCTAAAAGGAAGCCATGGACATGTTGGAATATCCTTTGACATTGGTAAACCAAATAGATTGGTCTTTTGTGAATCGTTTATCGACTTGATGAGCTATTACGAACTTCATCAACAAAGTTTATCAGATGTTCGTTTGGTATCTATGGAGGGATTAAAAAGGTCTGTTGTGGCTTATCAAACTTTACGACTGATAGCTGAAGAAAATCAGAAGTTGGAATTCTTAGATACAGTAACACCTTCAAAGTTATTGCCTTTGTTCAATACAATTCGTGATACCACTACCTATTTTGATAATCATCCTGATTTATTGACACTTGCGGTAGATTGTGATGATGCAGGAAAAGATTTTTCTGATAAGTTATCTCAATCAGGCTTTCCTGTTTTCCTGGATTTTCCTGATAATGAATCAGGGAAAGAAAAAGTAGACTGGAATGATGTCCTTAGAGAAAAGAAATCAGATTTACAATTGATGATCGAGACTACAAAAGAGACATTGGAGAATCAACCAGTAAGACAAATCTCTCAATGTTTAGAATTGTGATAACAAAATCAAGATGTTTTAGCTAATATTAAAATGAAGGAGGATCGTATATGACCATTATTGAACGCCTAGAAGAAAAGGTCACTAGGCAAGAAAACAAGGTAGCAAGAGAGTCAGAAAAACTAGCTGCTTACAAAGAGCAACTGGAGACAGCGATGTTTGCGACGTTCAAAAGGCGTCAAAGCATCAGTCACATGAGTTTTGAAGAAGCTCTTGACCATGCCTTCGGTAGAGAAAGACAATTCGATGATTCTGAATTTAGAAAGGATGAAATGAGTGAATGACAAAAAATTGGAATTTTAATCAACCATTAGAAAGTAAATCAGAAAATCAAGAAGATCCAGATAAAATTGCGGCCTTATTTGGAAATCATCAAGGAGGTAATGATGTAAACTATGAAGTAGCTTTTCAAAAGCGAAAACAAGCACCTGTGACGGAATCAAATCCTAGTTCTAAACCTAAAGTTACAGAGGTTAGAACAGGAAAAGAGATAGATATCACTACAAGTTATCAGCAACATCTTAAAAGACTGATTGCAGATAACAATAGCGATATTCAAAGTAGTCAAAAGAAAATTGAAGAGCTACATATTTTGATTGACACAAAGAATAAAGACAATAAGAAATTGCAGTCCATTTATGATGCGATTTCCGAATTACACTAAGCAGTCTTAAGAGGCTGCTTTTTTGAGAGGTTATAGATGCTTACAAAATTTTTTAAGAAAAATCAAGACAATAGTGATATATTTAAGAAGTTGATTCATAGATTATCTGGTATGCCTGTCCAAGATCTTGAAAAAATAGACCGACTGTTAGATATCATTTTCACTCCAAACCAAGAAACAGAACAACTAAAAACAGAAGTAACTTATAGAGAAGAAACTTTGGACGACACATTAAAGGAAGCTAAGAATCAACTTCATAAGGAACAATTGGAGAAGAATTTAGAGAGATTTAGGAAAGATGGAAGGAAGTGAAACGTTTTATAAAATTTTCTTTTACTTGAATAAAGTCTTGTGTTATACTTTTAGTATAGACTAGAGAAGGAAGTAAATATTTTGGAGTTGACTACCAAGCAGGAAAAGCAACTAGGTCAGACGCAATGGTTTCATGCGACATTGTTCCGACATTTAGAATCCTTAAAAAAAGGAATCGATGTTCAATTTAATTTAGGGAGTGAGCTAGACTTTGGACCTGGTTTCTATATTACGCCTGACTTTGAACAAGCTAGAAAATTTATTAACAAGCAAGTTGAAGTATTAAATCGAAGCACCTCTAATAATAATATTTTTGACTCAGAAGAAGAAGTAGGAATTATAGTAGAATTTCGTATTTCAAATTTTGTAGAAATTTTTAAGAACCCTGACTATCATTGTCACTATTTTGCAAAACATAAAAAGTCAGAGTCAGATTTAGATTTTGCGGAATTTGTAGTTCAAAATCGGGAAAATCCAGATGAATTACAACACCATTTTGATTTTATCTATGGTGTTCAGACTGATGACAATCCAACCCAAGCTTTAGCTCGTTTTCGTCAGAATGAAATTACAAAAGAAGAAATGCTTGCTGAGTTTAGAAAACCCTATTCTTTTAAACAATTATCCATTCACAACCAATCTTTTTGTGATATAATGAAAATAGAGAAAGTTTATCAATCAAAGACAGGAGAGGAGTTACAAAAATGGCAGTAGTATCGTTGGAAAATAATATTAAACTATATAGTTCAGAATTATTTCAAGCACTATTAAAAGCCTCTAATTATAAATTGGATGAGCGTATTGCTCAGACTGTTGCAGAAGGCTATGCTCGTAATCTAGATTATTCTGATCCTGAACTGATGCATGTTGGTGTAACTTCGGTTGCTAACAACCTGCTTACAAAAATTAAACAAGAGTATTTTATTGTATAGTATTTTGAAAAGCCACCGAAAAAGGAATTACTCTTTAAGGTGGCTTTTTTAGAAGTAAAGTTTAGGCTAGAAAAACAACAAAAAACGCACCAATTTTGGTGCGTTATGCTTTTTTATGCTATAATTGAATTATAAAAATAAAGGAGTTTGCCATGATTGGAAAGAACATAAAATCCTTACGTAAAACACATGAATTAACACAACCCGAATTTGCCCGAATTATAGGAATTTCTCGAAATAGCTTGAGTCGTTATGAAAATGGAACGAGTTCAGTCTCTACCGAATTAATAGACATCATTTGTCAGAAGTTTAATGTATCTTATGTCGATATTGTAGGAGAAGATAAAATGCTCAATCCTGTTGAAGACTATGAATTGACTTTAAAAATTGAAATTGTGAAAGAAAGAGGTGCTAATCTTTTATCTCGACTCTATCGTTATCAAGATAGTCAGGGAATTAGCATTGATGATGAATCTAATCCTTGGATTTTAATGAGTGATGATCTATCTGACTTGATTCATACGAATATCTATTTAGTAGAAACTTTTGATGAAATAGAGAGATATAGCGGCTATTTGGATGGAATTGAACGTATGTTAGAGATATCTGAAAAACGGATGGTAGCCTAGTGGAAATCCAAGATTATACTGACAGTGAATTCAAACATGCTCTAGCACGGAATCTTCGTTCACTGACAAGAGGAAAAAAGTCCAGTAAGCAACCTATAGCGATTTTGCTCGGAGGGCAAAGTGGTGCCGGTAAGACTACAATTCATCGTATTAAACAGAAAGAATTTCAAGGAAATATTGTTATCATAGATGGAGATAGTTTTCGTTCTCAGCATCCACACTATTTAGAACTTCAGCAAGAATATGGCAAAGACAGTGTTGAATACACCAAATATTTTGCAGGTAAAATGGTAGAGTCTTTAGTAAGAGAATTGAGTCATTTGGGATACAATCTTTTGATAGAGGGAACTTTACGAACTATTGATGTTCCAAAGAAAACAGCACAACTCTTGAAAAGTAGGGGATATGAAATACAATTAGCCTTGATTGCGACAAAACCTAAGCTGTCCTATCTGAGCACCCTTATCCGATACGAAGAACTACACGCTATCAATCCAAATCAAGCACGCGCAACTCCAAAAGAACATCATGATTTCATTGTAAATCATCTAGTTGATAATACACGGCAGTTGGAAGAACTATCTATCTTTGAAAGAATTCAAATTTATCAACGAGATAGAAGTTGTGTATATGATTCAAAAGAAAACGAAACTTCAGCAGCAGATGTTCTTCAAGATTTACTATTTGGAGAATGGAATCAAGTTGAGAAAGAAATGCTTAAATCTGGAGAAGAAAGATTGAAAGATTTAACTAATAGAAATGATTGTTAGATTACGAATTTTATAATATAGTCTATTTAGGATTGAAAAAAGTCTTTAAAATCAGAAAAACGCATAGTATCAGGTGTTGAAAAACTTGATATTATGCGTTTTCTGGTAGGAAGATTTACTCCAGTTTCTTCAGGAATTGTTTTTTGACAAAACTTTCTATTTAATAAAAACACCAAAAATAGCATAAAAAATCTCTTGCTATTCTATACTGTAATTGAAATTTTTTTAGTTTTAGCGTTAGAACTGTTTCCTTAGTCCTAGCGCCTTTTTTTGATAAGTATGCTTGGTGGAGAGTAGTTTGTAAACGATTCTGAGAATCTTAAGAGCATAAGCAATAATCGCCTTCATCTTGCTTCCTCTTTGGAAAATTCGATTGTAAAAAGAAGAAAAAGCTGGATCCTTAGAATGTTGTGCTGCAATTAATCCCGACATGGTCCAAGCCTGTTTGATATAGCGATTTCCTTGCGTAATGTGTGAGGATTTTTTAATGCCAGCACTTTCATAAGATCCTGGGCAGAGTCCAACCCATGATGCTAAGTGTGCATCGGATGGAAAGGCTGTAACAGTTGGTCCAATCTCAGCTAGAATAGTGGCGGCACAGTTTTCACTCACACCAGGAATGGTTTGAAGTATCCTGTTTTCCTCAGGGGAACTCCTTTTCGATGTAGTGTTGAATCTCATCGCTCAATTTTTCAATGAGTTCCTGATACATCTAACATTCCTCTAAGCTTTGGTCTAAGAGGAAACGGTCTTCTAGTGACAACTTTCCTTCCATCGTTTCAACGAGTTCCTCTGGACTTGCTTTCACTCGATTCTGGCACTTCATTTTACAACAGGGAATTTGATATATCTTTAAAACGATATCATTTAACAATTAAGTTGATAAATCTAGTTTAAATCTCCGGTTTAATTTATTTATTATGTCCCTATCATTATATTCCTTAAATATTCTCATAGCTTTGGAACATTCTTTTTTACCTAACTCTACTTGATTCGTTTTTATGAGATAAATACCTTTTAAAAAAAGTAAATAATTCTTTTCAAAATAATATCCTTGTCTGGTCAGTAAATTTTCTAAATCATCTATAAAAAATTGAGCATTATCTAACAAATTATTTTTTAATAATAATTCTAAATTAAATAAATATAAAGG